>JBEDJE010000045.1:0-6224 GCA_041172985.1 Actinomycetota bacterium | reverse complement strand
TGTGCGGCGACATACGGCAACTTAATTTTCTGACCTAAGAAGGGAACGTTGACGATGCAGAAAGTTGTGATTGTTCCTTTTGGTCCAACCTCAACATCTGCCGCCAAAATCTTTGCGCACTTCGGACACACACCGTTGCGCGGCGGGAAATACACCAACGAACAACTGGGGCACCTCTTGCTGACTGGTTGCATTAGGACCCGCTGACCAGTTGTAGGTCACTCCAATTGGTTGACGAAGTCGTACCAATCCGTCGGCTTCACTCATGACGCACCTCCAATGACTTCAAAGCAAGCAATGTCGGTGACGCCACCGGGACGATCTTGGGCCCAGCGCACTTTCACTTTGGTTCCGATTGCAATGTTCTCAGGCGAGCCAGCATCAACAGCGTGAAGCATCGGCACATCGGCTCCGTCAATGGTGATCAACGCCCAAGCAAAAGGGTGGCTCAAGGGCTGTCCCTCGACGGGGGTCGCCTGCCAAGCCCACGTCGACACAGTCCCTGTATCGGATAGTGATACCCATTCGGTCAATTGGGCTCCGGTCACCGGGTCGAACTCGGCCGGCGGGAAATACACCCGTCCGTCTGAGCCTCGGGTTCCTTCGAGCCGACATTCAGACAACGAAGTGAAAAACCGCGAAAGCAATGTTCCGACAGTTCTTTTGTACGGGTACGAGACTTCTAACGGCGCGACGAAAACGTCGCCAACCATGGCGTGAGATGTTGTTCCAGACACGTGAAGTTTTTAGCACGCCCAAGGGTCCCAATGCTGATCGCACCAACAGATGTTGTTCCCATGTCGCGACGAAAACACTTGCCAACTCGCCTTTACCTTCATTGAGGCTTTGTTGCTAGTGTCACAGTGTCAGGTCAAGGGGATACTGACGATGTAGGGGGGAAGTCATGTCTCGTTCGTTGAAATTTGGTCGCACATTGGCGGCACTCTCATTAGTTGCACTTGCAACTGTTGGCTGCTCCAATCGAAACGATGGCGAAAGTGCAACAACTCAAGCACCTGCACCTGTTGATACAGATGCCCCAGTGACGAGCGATGGACCCGACACCACCGATGCACCAACTGGCCCCATGTTCGGAACGATGGCGAGCCCTTGCGGACCAGCAACTGATGCAGGTGTCCCCACAATTGCTGATGGACAAAATGGTGGCGACACCATCAAACTCGGCACCGCTAACGATCACGGATACGAAGGTTCTCCCGGACTCACGATTGAAATGCTTGATGCCGCCAAGGCTTTTGCTGGTTGGTGCAATGCTCAGGGCGGCATTCGTGGTCTGCCTTTGGAAGTCGTCGATCTTGACGGAAAGCTTTTTGCTGTTCCGCCAGCAATGGAACAAGCTTGTAGCGAAGTGTTCGCAATGGCCGGAGGTGGCTGGGTCTTTGATGACCAGATGTACCCCCGTTTCCACGAATGTGGCATGATTTCATTTTCTGGCTACGCAGTCACTGCTGCCGCATCAATGGCCAACGGAAAGATTCAACCCATTCCCAACCCAGCCAATGAAAAGCCGTCGCAGTGGCTGAACTGGGCTAAGGCCACCTATCCCGACGCGATTAAAAATGTCGCGATTTTGTACGGAGATTTCCTCACCACAAAGAGTGTGGCCGATCAGTTAGCCGCCACTATGAAAGCCGTCGGTGGATTTGGCGAACCCGTGTACATTCCCTACAACCCTGCCGGTGAAGCCAACTGGACACCCTTTGTTCAACAAATGAAGAGCAAGGGAATCACCTACATGTCTTTCGTTGGTAGCGACGGCAACTTCGTTCAGCTCTACAAGGCAATGCGCGAGGTTGGTTACGTGCCCGAAGTGGTGTTGAACGATGCCAACTTTTACACCGAGGTCATGACCGCTCCCGGCAATGGTGAATCAAGTGAAGGATTCTTGGCCCGAACAATGTACGCGCCGTTTGAGGAAGCAGATCTTTTCCCAGGAATGGCTTCTTACTTAGACATGATGGCGACGTACAACCCAGAAGGTCGAGTTGCAGGACTTGGTCTGCAGGCGACTTCGGCTCTTCTCATGTTTGCCACTGCGGCCAACTCGTGTCTCGATGTCAACAACAATATTCTTGAGCGCGAATGTGTTCTCGGCGAAGCAATGAAGATTTCGTCGTGGACTGGTGGCGGTCTACACAGTGAGACAAATCCCGCCGCCAAGACTGCACCTAAATGCGGCATCATCATGGGAGTCAAGGGCGGCCAGTGGACTCGTATCTATCCAGAAATTGGTTCTGCCGACGATAACGGTGGTGGCTGGCACTGTGATGACAATGGCGCGGTCACCATCGAAGGCGATTTTGGTGACGTCACCGCTGGTGTTGACCCGACCCGACCTAACTGAGCAACCAATCAGAGATGAAGCGAACTGACCACTGATGCAAGAACTTCTGACGTTCACCATCATTGGTCTGTCCACGGGCGCTATCTACGCAGTTGTCGCAAGTGGATTAGTTGTCACCTACACAACCTCGGGTATTTTCAATCTCGCTCACGGAGCGACCGGAATGCTGGCTGCATTCACTTATTGGCAGTTGCGTTTTGATTGGGATTTACCCGCTCCTGTAGCACTATTCGTCACCTTGTTCATCTTGTGCCCGCTCTTTGGCATACTCACCGAACGTTTCGTGATGCGTGGACTACAAGGCACCTCCGAGGTCGTCAAACTGTCGGTAACTGTCGCACTATTTGCCTTCATGATTGGTGCAGCAAATTGGATTTGGCCAAGCGATAGCGGAAGACAAGCCTTCTTGAAATTTTTCGAAGGCAATACGGTTTCAATTGGGGGAATCAACGTCAGTTGGCACAAACTCATCACCTTTGGTTGTGCCATTTTGGTCGCCATTGTTTTGCGTCTCTTATTGTTCCGCACTCGTATGGGCGTTGCAATGCGAGCAGTCGTCGACGATCGCGCCCTGACCGAACTCAACGGCGGTCGCCCCGACCGCGTCGCGATGTTCGCTTGGGCCATCAGCGCGATGTTGGCTGGCTTGGCCGGAATTCTGCTCGCTGGCGAACAACAGCTCAATATTGAGCCACTGGTGTTACTCGTCATCAATGCTTACGCCGCAGCGATTATCGGACGTTTAACAAGTCTTCCCATGACGTTTGCCGGTGCGGCTGTTCTTGGATTACTTGACGCCTATTATTTGCAGTTTTCTGATGATTCGTGGTTTCCACAATCAATCATGGGCTTCGGAATTTCTGGGATACGAGCGTCAATCCCAACAATCGTTCTTTTCATAGCTCTACTTGCTCGTCCACAAAGCCGTCTCCGTGCTGGTGTTGTTCGATTCCGGGAACAAAACAAGGTTCCAACGTGGAGCACCTCAATCATGGGCGCGGTCGGACTCATCGCAACCACAGTTGCGATCTCTGGAATGTTGACCCGATCAAATACATTGCTCCTTCTGAACGGATTTACGTTTGCGATCGTGGCCTTGTCACTTGTCCCGCTCACGGGATACGCCGGACAAATGTCTCTTGCGCCGTTGACCTTTGCCGGGCTTGGCGCAATTGCAATGTCAAAACTTCCCGGAGACGGGAACCTGCTCACGTTGATCGCAGCGGTTGTGATCGTTGCGCTCGTCGGTGCACTTGTTGCGCTCCCCGCGATTCGACTCTCCGGAATTTATCTGGCACTGTCAACTGCAGCCTTCGCAGTCTTAGTGACAAAACTCATTTTCAATCAGAAGCAAACTTTCATGAGTGGCAACATTTCGGTGCCAGTGCTTGACATTCCGTTCATCGAAATCAATACACCGCGCGGCCGCCTCATTTTGGCATCATTCGCATTCTCGTTCTTAGGTCTCGGCGTCGTTGCTGTTCGCCGTAGCCGACTTGGCCGTCGATTGATTGCACTCAAAGATTCACCCGCAGCGGCGGCAACTTTGGGAATGAGCCTGACGCGAACCAAGTTGGCGGCCTTTGCTATCTCTGCTGGCATTGCTTCATGTGCTGGCGCATTAGCCGGTGACAAAGTGAGCCCACAGCAATACGATTTCACGCAAAGTCTTCCCGTTGTCCTATTGGCGGTCGTCGGTGGTGTCGGCTCAGTCGGTGGAGCCCTCTTTGGTGGACTACTGCTTGGCGGTAATTCAGTACTTGCAACCGTTGTACCAACTCTAAAAAATGTTGCGAAGATTTTGCCTGGAACCATCGGTGTCACCCTTGGTCGTAACCCCAGCGGAGCGGCTGCTCAAATTGGCGATGCCTTCCGCACGTTGCTCAACCGATGGGGTCTGCTCGCATTTTCAGCCGGTGGCGCTTTTCTGATTTGGGTTCTTGATGCCCAATACATCATTTCTCATTGGGCTTTCTTTATCGGTGGAATTTTCTGGATCCTTGCGGTAACGCCCAACCTAGTGGCCATTGTTGACGGCACTTCACGCCGTCGTTATTTGGCCGGAGCATTTTTGAGCATCGGTGTGGTTGTCTCACTGTCAATTGATTGGGATAACGCTGTCGACTCAACTGGCAAGCGTCTCATTGCGTTGATCTTGATCATCGCATTCTTTGGTGTCGGCACACAGCGACTGGCAGAGGAGTCTCCCCGACTCCATCGCGCATCGCCAGATGCTGTTGGTCTGACAGCAGACTTTACTGACGAAGAACTTGATCATGCCGAGCGTGAGTTAGGCGTGGTGCTCTGATGTCACTTCTTGAAGTTCGCGGTGTCATGGTGCGCTTTGGTGGCGTGATGGCCATTGGCGGAGTCGACCTTGATGTTCAAGCTGGCGAAGTCACTGGTCTGATCGGTCCTAACGGCGCTGGCAAGACCACCCTGTTTAACGTCATCAGCGGAATGCAAGAGCCAACTGCTGGTTCGGTGCATGTCAGCGGTGTTGACGTAACGAACGAAGCCCCGCACCGCCGAGCCAAGCGCGGTCTTGCTCGAACCTTCCAACGCCTCGAATTGTTTAGTTCGCTGACCGTACGTGACAATGTGCGCGTTGCTGCCGAACTTGCGGCGCTCACAAATATCGACGAGACAGTTGACAATCTGCTTGAAAAAGTTGGAGTGAGTGATCTAGCCGAAAAAACAGCGGGAGATCTTCCCACCGGATCAGCGCGCCTCGTTGAGATTGCTCGTGCACTTGCAACCGGTCCGCGCTTACTACTTCTTGATGAACCTGCTTCTGGTCTCGATGAAGCAGAAAGCGATCGGCTCGGAATACTGCTTCACGAGCTCACCGCCGATGGACTTGGTGTTTTGCTTGTTGAGCACGATATGAGTCTGGTGATGCATGTGTGCGATCGAATTTTCGTACTCGATCTCGGATTTATCATTGCAAACGGCACGCCTCATGAAATCCAGCACGACCCCAAGGTGCTTCACGCGTATCTCGGAGCGCCATCATGACAAACCCGATTCTTGAACTACGAAATGTTCGCGCCTCGTATGGATCAATTGAAGTACTTCACGGAGTCAATCTTTCGATCGGCCGCGGAGAAGTTGTCGCCTTACTTGGTCCAAATGGTGCGGGCAAGAGCACCATGATCAAAGTTGTCAGTGGACTCTTACGACCTACATCTGGTCAGCTGATTGTTAGTGGTCGCGACGTCACCGGAGCCGCAGCAAATGCACTTGCTCGAGCTGGGTTGTGCACGATCCCTGAAGGGCGCGGCATTTTCCCCAACCTCACGGTTCGTGAGAACCTGCTCATGGCTACTTATAGCGGTCACAAGTTGTCAGACATTGAGGAGAGCACCTACACACGGTTCCCTCGACTCAGCGAACGTCGTACCCAGCTAGCAGGGACCATGTCGGGTGGCGAACAACAGATGTTGTCGTTGGCTCGTGCTCTCGCCACAAATCCCGTCATCTTGTTGCTCGACGAGTTATCGATGGGCCTCGCGCCGTTGATTGTTGCCGAGCTCTATCAGCAAGTGGCGGCAATCGCCGCCGAAGGTGTTTCGGTTTTAGTAGTCGAGCAGTTTGCCCGTACAGTGCTCGGTGTTGCTGATCAAGCGGTGTTACTAGCCCACGGGAAAGTTCAAGTCTCAGGTAAAGCATCTGAAATCGGTGAAGATGTACTTGCCGGCGCATATCTAGGTTCATAATTCTCTTACACACAAAGAAACGGACACGACCATGAACGAAGATCGAATCCAAACCTTTACCGAAGAAATCGGCGAATTGAAGCTACGCGGCGCTCGCGCCGATCGTGAACGCTGGTTGTTGATCTTGGGCGGCCTCGGCC
>JBEDJE010000044.1:0-6325 GCA_041172985.1 Actinomycetota bacterium | reverse complement strand
CTTCTTGCCATCATCGCCCGTGAACCACGACATGTTCTCGATGACTCCCTTAACGGGTAACCCAACTTTGGTCGCCATCGCCGCTGACAAGCGCGCAACTTTTTGCGCTGCTTGCTGTGGCGTCGTCACGACGTACACCTCGCCCTTGGGCAGGTACTGACTGAGGCTCAATGCAATGTCTCCAGTGCCTGGTGGCATGTCGATCAGCAAGAAGTCGGGTTCATCCCAAAAGACATCAGTTAAGAATTGTTCGAGAGCCTTGTGCAACATTGGTCCGCGCCAGACAACTGCTTGCCCTTCAGGAACGAAGTAACCAATTGAAATGCAACGAACTCCGTATGCCTCTGATGGCAACAGCATGCGGTCGATTGCAACGGGATCGGCGTTCGCGCCAAGCATGCGCGGGATGGAGTAGCCGTAAATATCGGCGTCAAGTACGCCGACAGTATGACCTTGTGCGGCTAGAGCAACTGCGAGGTTGGTGGTGACGCTGCTTTTGCCGACGCCACCCTTGCCCGATGAAATCAAAAGTGGACGCGTCTTGTTGTCGGGATTGGCAAATGGAATCGCGCGACCTTCGGCGTGGCCATGGGCCTGACCTTGACCAGCAGTAGAACCTGGATCGCCGTGCAACTTCATGCGCAACTCTTCACGTTCTTGATCGGTCATGACGGTGAAATCAAGATTGACGTTGGCGACTCCGGCGAGTGGTGCGACGGCACCTTTGACGCGGTTTGTGATCTCGTTGCGCAATGGGCAACCAGCAATCGTGAGAGCAATCAGAATCGAGATGTTTCCGCCATCAATCTGCACATCACGCAACATGCCGAGGTCGACAATCGAGCGATGTAATTCGGGGTCTTCGACAGGACGAAGGGCTTCAACGACTTGTTCACGGGTCACAGACACGGGTGGGGGCTCCCTACTTCAGAATTTGCACTACGGCGATAGGTATAATACCCACGTGCCATCTGTTCGCCCTCCTCAGACATCAGGTCACGGGTCACCGTCAACAGCGACCGGTGGATTTGCGGCGTCAGTAACGGCCATCACCAACGCTTTTGGCGATCCGACCCGTCGAGCCATCTATTTGTTCGTCCGAGGTGTTGACGAGGGTGTCACGGCTGCTGAAGTGGCCTCTGAGTTCGACCTACACCCCAACGTCGCACGACATCATCTCGACAAGTTGGCGACCGGAAGTTATGTCGATGTTGCAGTCGTACGCCCTCCAGGTGGCGGAGCCGGTCGACCCTCGAAGCGCTATTCGGCAGCTGCCGAATTGCCGATGAGCGAGTTCCCGGTTCGAAGTGACGATCTAGTGCTCAGTTTGCTGGGCAAAACTTTGGCACTTCTGCCGACCGATCAGGCCGAAATCATCGCCGAACAAGTTGGCCAAGAATATGGCCGGGCTATGGCAGCGGCATTAACTGGCACCGATCTTGAGGCGGGTCAGCGCAGTCTTCGCTCGGCCATGCAGGCTGTGGCTGACGCGCTCACTGCTCACGGATTCGCTGCGCATACCGAAAAGCGCAATAACCAATTGCAAATCATCAATAATCATTGTCCTTTTGGCGATGTAGCCATTGAACATCCGGTGATTTGCGCTGTCGACCGCGGCATGGTGAAGGGTATGTTGAGCGCGCTGTATGGCGATGCCGACGTGTCAACCATGGAGTCGCTGGCACAAGGCAATACTTTTTGCGCCACTGCCGTCTGAGTTCGAACCCGTTGGGGCTGTAGCGTCTCATCTACGTAGTTGGCAGGAGACCTCCGCCAACATCGCTTTAACAGGAGGCATATCGTGGACATTCGTATCGGCGTTACCCAAGCAGCTCGAGAGATTTCGTTAGAGCAGGCTGATGACGAGCGCGATGCCACCAAAGCCAAGGTCGAAGCAGCCTTGTCGGGTGCGGTCGATGTGTTGTGGCTTGTGGACAAAAAGGGACGCACCGTCGGTGTGCCCGCAGCCAAAATTGCATATGTCGAAATTGGATCGGTCGAAGGAGATCGCCGCATCGGCTTTGGCGGATGAGGCACTTCTGAGTTCTCAATCGTCGGGGATGACTCGGCGCAGGTCGATTTTCGGGCAGACTCGTAGGTATGGCAACACTTGCCGAACTACTTCGCCAACACACTGAACTTTCCAAAGACGACAGCGCTCATTTACAGCAGCTGATCGGTGAATGGGGCATGCTCGCCGACTTGTGTTTCGCCGACATGATCTTGTATTTGCGCAATCTTGAGGGTGAATGGGTCGTTGGTGCGCAGGTGAGGCCTGCAACGGGGCAAACCATCTATCGAACAGACCTCGTTGAGTCTTTGGCTAATCCAGCCGAGTCTGAACTGCTGAATCGAGCCATGTCGACTGGGACCATCAGCGAAGGCGAACTGCATAAGCACGAAATGTTTGATTCGGTGCATGTCTTGGCGATTCCGGTGCGCGGTGCTGATGGGGCCATTGCCGTCTTGACCCGTGAGTGGTCGTCAAAGACCAGTCGTCAACCGGGCGAACTTGAACGTACGTATCTGTCAATCTTTCAGCGCATTGCCGAGATGATCACTGAAGGTGCATTCCCGTTCCCAGGTCGCGCGGCCGACCTGAGCGCTGCTCCTCGAGTGGGCGACGGTGCCGTTGTACTTGATGAGAATGCCATCATTCGTTATGCATCACCGAACGCAGTATCGGCGCTTCACCGAGTTGGAATTACCGCCAATGTTGTTGGCCAATCGTTAAGTGAACTTGGTTTTGCTGATAGTCCGGTGCGCCAGGCTTTTGAGCGCTTTGAACCAGTGATTGAAGAATTTGATCAAACAGCTGATGTGACACTGCTTGTTCGTTGTATCCCGATCATTTCAACCGAAGTGATTACCGGTGGAATGTTGTTAATCCGCGACGTCACCGAAGTGCGCCGTCGCGACCGAATGTTGTTATCAAAAGATGCAACGATTCGCGAGATTCACCACCGAGTGAAAAACAATCTGCAAACAATTTCGTCACTATTGCGTTTGCAGGCTCGACGACTTGAGTCACCAGAAGCAAAAGCTGCGGTGCAAGAAAGCGTACGACGCATTCGTACCATCGCATTGGTGCATGAAACTCTCTCGCGCGAAACGGGTGAAGATGTGGCGTTCATTGAAATTGTGCGACCACTCATGCGGTTGGCTGAAGAGGGTTTGCAGTCGCCAGATCGACCGGTGCGATTCATCGTGCAGGGTGACGGCGGCCGTTTGCCAGCAACAATCGCCACACCACTTTCTGTTGTATTAACCGAACTGCTACAAAATGCTGTTGATCATGGTTTCCCTGAGGGCAGCGATGGTGGAACTGTTGTTGTTGAGTTGGGTGGCGACGATGACGAAATTGAAATCAAGGTCATCAACGATGGCCGAGGACTCGATCCGGCATTTGATCTCAATGGTGCGACCGGGCTGGGGTTGTCAATCGTGCGAACACTTGTGACGACCGAACTGAACGGTTCAATTTCAATTCGTGCGGGTGCGCCAGAGGATTTTGTCGCTGTCGGAATTGAAGCCCATCGTCGTGGCGATGGAACCGTGGTTGATCTGCGCTTACCGCGCTAGTTCAAAAGTTCAGGAAGCAAACGAACGAGCTGCTAATTGAGCGGCGCGGTTTCGGGCAGCAATCTTGCGACGGATGTCGCGACGCTCTTCTTCTGAAGTTCCGCCCCAGACACCAGAGTCTTGGTTGGTCTCGAGTGCGAACTCAAGACAGCTCACTTGAACTGTGCATTCGTTACAAACTTGCTTAGCACGATCAATTTGAAGAAGTGCTTGGCCGGTCGTGCCGATTGGGAAAAACAAATCGGGATCGGTGTCACGGCAGACAGCTTCGTCGCGCCATGAATAATCGGCGGAACCAAGGGCAAGTGAAGAGGCAAGGATTGACACGGTGTGCTCCAGGCGAGTTAGGGGGTTGAGGGGTTGATTACTGAACACGAACTTTGGTTGTCCGAATTAACTGACTGTTCAAGGTTGGCAAACAACTGGTGAACACGCAAGGGGTCAGCCCAAAGTTTTTCGTCACAGGACAGATTTTTTCTTTGTATAAAGAAAAATAAATGTGCTTGTTGGTGTGTATTCAGAGTTAACTCAAGGTATGGGAATTCAGGTACTGGCTCATCGTGGTGCTTCGGCAGCCGAAAAGGAAAATACAATTTCCGCCTTTAAACGTGCAGTTTCAATGGGTTCTGACGCGGCCGAACTTGATGTTCGCCGAACTCTCGATGATGTTTTAGTGGTGCATCACAATGCGACACTTGATGACGGGCGAATCATTTCGCAAGTGAATTATTCGGAATTACCTAACGATGTATGCACCCTTGATGAGGCACTTGACGCTTGTGTCCCGATGTGGGTCAATGTCGAAATCAAAAATGATCCAGATGAACCAGACTTTGATGAGAGCGAATCAATTGCCGATGAGACGATTGCATGTTTATCTCGGCGTCCCGAAGGCGACAAACGTTGGCTGATTTCTTCGTTCCGCCGCGAGACGATTGATCGTTGTCAGCAGCTTCGTCCTTCAATTGCGACAGCATGGCTAACTGTTGGTGTTCGTCCTGAAGAATTTGATGTGGTGTTGCCCGGTTTAGTTAAGAGTGGTCACAGTGCGTTGCATCCTTGGGTCACCTTTGTGACTCAAGAATCAATCGAGGCCTGTCATCAACACGGGCTGGCAGTCAACACCTGGACGTGCGACGATCCGTCCCGTATGGCCGAACTCATTTCGTGGGGTATCGACGGAATCTGCACCAATGTTCCCGATGTTGCCTTACAAGTACGAGATCAGGCCTCGCCTAGTTGACCAGGGGGTTGAACTGGGAACAATAATTTGACTGCTTCGGGTACATGCCTGAAATGTAAACGCGTTGATTCGCCCAAGTAATCGCCATCAACTTGATAGGGGAATGGTTGCGCGTTCTCAACAATGAGTTCATGGACGTCGTTGAAGCATGCGACGTGTTTGCTTGGTGTGACGCCTCCGCCTTTGAGCGCACCTGCGAGAGTGCGAATAATTGCGACTGCCGACATC
This sequence comes from Actinomycetota bacterium, assembly GCA_041172985.1. GTDB lineage: Bacteria > Actinomycetota > Acidimicrobiia > Acidimicrobiales > Ilumatobacteraceae > Casp-actino8. The sequence continues at coordinate 1,272 of JBEDJE010000044.1, read as the reverse complement.
GTGCGGAACGTGACTGCAACAAGTGGTTTGTCAAGACCCGCAGCAGGAGACAAATCGAGTGGGCGGTTTCCTAAGAATGAATACGGATTGGTATTCAGAACAATGGTGAAATATCCATCGTCAACAAATCGTGATGGGTCGTAATTGAGATTTTCAAAACTCGAAAGTCCACCCGGACCACCAATGGCCGAATCAGCGGCAACGCTGAAGTGAGGATGGTGGCGATCGTATTTATTCAGCCATGTGTGAAGGGCCGCATAAATGAAAAGTGGATGGCCCGCCCAACGCTTGAGCGAGGCACGAGTTTCAACTGTGCGAACGACCGCGGCGTCGTAACCGATACCGGTGTGGAAACAAAAGAAGCGACCGTTGACGCGACCAAGCCCGATGGGCCGGATATTCGCATCGGGATTTTCGAGGCCTGCGACCAAAAGTGACGATGCAGCAACGGGGTCGTTGGGCAGTCCAATTGTGCGGGCAAAGACATTGGTGCTTCCACCCGGCAAAACGCCAAGAGCCGTATCTGAGCCAGCGACTCCGGTCGCGACCTCATTGAGGGTTCCGTCTCCGCCAAACGAAATCACAAGATCGATGCCTCGGTGGGCAGCATCTTGAGCAAATCGGGTGGCGTGCCCGCGGCGGTTGGTCTCGACAATCTGGACGTCGTGTTGCCGGGACAAAGCCCGATGCACGATGACCGTATTGCGCGCCGTGACCGACGAGGCAAAGGAGTTGACGACCAGCAGAATCCGCACCGTCTGAGACGGTACCAGCCCATTTGGCAAGGAACTGAGACGATGCCCCGTCAGGTAGGTCGGGAGTCACTTATTTAGATGTCCGATGGGTTGTGTGAAACGGCGCACAAGCCGCAAGAATGGCGAACTATGAACGTAATCGTCTGTGTGAAACAGATCCCCGAATCGTCTGTGTGAAACAGATCCCCGACCCCGCCAACCCCGGAGCCCTTGACGCCACGTCAAACACGCTCAAGCGCGAAGGCAAATTGATCCTTGACGAGTCCGACAGCTATGGCGTTGAAATGGCCTTGCAGTTGGTTGATGCAGCGGGCGGCGGTGAAGTCAGCTTGGTGTCGATGGCACCGAATAGTGAGACCGCTGGTCTGCGTACTGCGCTCGCGATGGGTGCTTCTAAAGCAGTGCTCGTTTCTGATCCGGCATTGCAGGGTTCGGACGCACTCACGACAGCAAAGATTTTGGCTGCAGCGATTCAGCGTTTGGGTGGAGCCGATTTGATTATCGCCGCAACCGAATC
>JBEDJE010000043.1:0-6154 GCA_041172985.1 Actinomycetota bacterium | reverse complement strand
CCGCAGCAGCTTGATGTCGAACTTGAAGGTGGCGCATGGATTGTTCTGAACGCTTTAGTGACCGATGTGTTCACCGATCAACCAGAAGAGTTGTGGCAGACCGTGTTGCGTCGTCAAAAAGGTGAAGTGAGTTGGCTTGCCGATTGCCCGGCCGACCCCAAGCTCAATTAGGTAGTTCTAGTTACCGAAGTTGGGCGCCGAGTTTGTTGGCTCCGGCAATGCACTTGTCGCGCACCGCGGCAACATCGGCATCAGTCAACGTGCGATCGTGAGACTGTAAACGCAAACGGAAAGCCAAGCTTCGAGAATCGCCAGCATCCTTCGAGCGATATACATCGAACAAAGCGAGATCAACGAGCAATGCACCCGCACTTTGACGCAACGACTTTTCAACCTTTTCAGCGCTGACCGAAGTCGGCACTGTGAACGCCAAGTCGATATCGCTCGATGGATAACGACTCGTCGCTTTCCACTGCGAAACCTTGGGTTCGACTTCAAGCAATCGCGACAGGTTCAGTTCGAGAACTGCAACACGCTGTGTGATGTTGTACGCATCTAAAACATCGGGATGAATTTCGCCAACGAAACCCACTGCATCTTTGCCAACCGACAAAGTGGCCGATCGCGTCGGGTGCAAACCGTCAGGAACATTTGACTGATCAAGACGCGCTCCCCAACCCATTGATCCAGCGAGTTCACGCCATACCGCAACAGCCTGTGGTGCTTCGGCTCCGGCGATCACGACACCGAGCGATTCGTACTCGGCGGGCAACACGTCGCTGCTCGTCGGATATACGTGACCAACTTCAAAGAAGCTCACGCCCGAACGACGGTGTGATTCATTGAATGCAATGGCCTTTAACAAACCAGGTCGTAACGATGTACGTAATACATCGTCTCCGACAACTAATGGATTAACCAAACGCACGGCTTCGCTCGACAAACCAGCATTCTGCAGATCGCCGTCAGTTAAGAACGGATGTGGCATGGCCTCGTTGAAACCAAGACCCAACAAAATTTCACGAACACGTCGACGTCGTTGCTGGACAACCGTCAAGCCACCAGGTTGAGTTGACTTTGGAACCGTCTTGCCAAGATTGTCGTAACCGAAATGACGCGCGACTTCTTCGACGATGTCAATCTCAAGAGTGCAATCGGGTCGCCACGATGGAACAGTCACCGTCACTGAGTCACTTCCGACAGCACAATCAAAGCCAATAGGTTCGATGAGTGAACGGATCTGCCCTGCAGTAAATGTGGAACCAAGCAACGCACTGACACGCTGCGACCGAACCGCAATGACGGTCGGCGCAGGAATTGATGAACTACGAGCATCCACCATGCCTTCGTGAACCACGAGATCTGGACAGGTGAGCCGCAATAGTTCAACGAAGCGCGCAATCGACTGATCAATACCAAACGGGTCCATGCCACGTTCGTTCCGAGCAGATGCTTCAGTGCGCAAGTTGAGTCGAGCGACCGACTGCATGATCCCAACAGGTTCGAACCAGGCGGTCTCAAGGGCAATTGTGTTGGTTGAATCGCTGATCTCAGTGTTTTGGCCGCCCATGATGCCGGCGATACCAATGGGGCGATCAGTCGCATCACAAATCAACAGATCGTCTTGCGTCAATGAACGCTCGACACCATCAAGCGTGATCATTGTTTCGTCCTGCGCAGCTAGACGAATTTTGAAGCCCCCGCCACCCAAGGTTGCGAAGTCATAAGCGTGGTTTGGCTGATTCGTTTCGAGCATGACGTAGTTCGACACGTCGACCACGTTGTTGATTGAACGCATGCCGGCAGCTGCGAGTCGACTGACCATCCAATCTGGTGATGGCGCAATACGAATCCCACTGATGATGATCGTCGTGAAACGAGCGCAACGATCGCCAGCAACAATTTCAACCGGGGCAGACTTTGACGGTCCAGTAACAGTCAATGCTGGATTGCTCTTGGTGAAAGGAACTTTAAAACGTGCGGCCAAGTCGCGAGCCACGCCGATCTGTCCGTACGCATCGGGTCGATTACGCAAGACATCGATGTCGTACACGATCTCTTCGGCCAACCCGAGCGCTTGACCATACGGAACGCCAATGGGTGTCGACGGATCCATGATGAGAATTCCGCCATGGTCGTCGCCAAGACCAAGTTCGCGAGCCGAGCAGCACATACCTTCGCTTGGAATACCAACGATGGGTTTTGTTTCGATCAAGCGGCCGTCAGGCATTGCAGTTCCGGGAGTTGCCCACGGAATGATGTCGCCAGGCTGCATATTGAAAGCTCCGCACCACACATGGTGTTCGGTGCCGTCGCCGTTATCAAGAAAAACACGATGCACTTTGGCGGCGTCGGGATGCCGTTCAGTCTTGATGACGCGAGCAGTGATGACACCCGCAACAGTTGCTCCAACTTTGTCAATACTTTCAACAGCAAGACCAATATCGGACAAGGTAAAGGAAATTGCGTCGACGTCATCGGGCAAATTGGCCAGATCTCGAATCCATGAATGAACAACCTTCATCATGCGTCCTTAAAACTGCTCAATGAATCGAATGTCATTGGTGTACATCTCACGAACGTCGCCGACTCCGTGACGTTCTTTAGCCATACGGTCAATGCCGAAGCCAAAAGCAAACCCACTCCACTCTTCGGGGTCAAGACCGCCAGCGCGCAATACATTTGGATGCACCATTCCACAGCCACCAAGCTCGAGCCAATCGCCCTTGGGGGTACGGATATCAAACTCAGCAGATGGTTCGGTGAAAGGGAAATAACTCGGACGCAAGCGACTTGTAAATCCGGGTCCGAAGAACGCTTGGGTAAACGCTTCAATGGTTCCGGCAAGATCGGCCAAGGTGATTCCGCGATCGATCACTAAACCTTCGATTTGATGGAACACCGCGAGATGCGTTGCATCGGTTGTTTCGTTACGGAAAACGCGGCCTGGCATGATCATGTAAATCGGCGGAGCAACATTTTGCATGACGCGAATTTGCACTGGCGATGTGTGCGTACGCAACACCGTGCTACCAGGTTGACCATGATCGACGTAGAAGGTGTCGTGCATACTGCGCGCCGGATGCGAAGGTGGCATATTGAGTGCTTCAAAGTTGTACCAATCGGTTTCAACTTCGGGGCCTTCAGCTACTTGGAAGCCCAGTCCGACGAAAACATCTTCAAGTCGTTGCCAAGCTTGCGTCACGATGTGGGCTTTACCCCGACCTGGTGCGTTGAAATGTTCAGTGAGATCGAGCGCTTCAGCAGCAAGTTGAACGTTGCGTTCGGCACGACCCAAAAGTGCGCGACGAGCATTGAGAACGTCTTCGACAGCCAACATCGCCTCGTTGAGCGATTGTCCCGCCGCCTTCTTTTCGTCAACCGTCGCCAGTTTGCCAAGCCCAGTCTTCAACAAAGCCAAAGGGCTTTTCTTACCCAACAGATCGGTGTCGAGAACGCGAAGCTCGTCAAGCGTTGAAGCTGCAGCAATGCTTTGCTCAGCGGCAATTCGAGCGGCGGTAATTTCAGAAATCATGACATCTCTACGGTACTTGAACCCGAACGTCGTTGACGAGCAACTTCAAAGCACAACACCGTCGCGGCCATCGCGACATTCAGGCTTTCAGCTTGTCCGACATGCGGAATACTGACCCACTCGTCTACCGCCGAAGAATCACTCATGCCGTGGGCTTCGTTGCCCAACACCACGGCCACACGTCGGGTGCAATCAACCGACGTGTATTCGCGACCAGTGTGCGATGAAGTACCGAGGCGAATCAAACCTGCTCGAGCCACATCTTCAAGGGTGGCCTTTTCGACAATAGGCAAGCGGAAAATGCTGCCCGCGGACGCTCGAACAACTTTGGGATTGGATGGATCAACAGATCCGGGGGTGAGAACAAGAGCATCAGCCCCCGATGCTTCGGCCGAGCGCAGCATGGTGCCGAGGTTGCCAGGGTCAGAGACTCCATCGGCCACAAGAACAAACGAAGCAGTTGCCAAAACATCGAGTAAAGCGAATCGTCGAGCCACGACGGCAATGATCGGTTGCGGCGCTTCAGTCGTCGCCACTTTCTCCATCACACCTGGAGCGAGGTAATGAACACTGCCCGCGCCGTCAATGGGATCCGCCCCAGGAGCAAGGTATTGACTTTCGACGGTCCAGCCAGCGGCGACAGCTTCGGCGACTAAAACAGCGCCTTCAACGATGAATGCACCTTCGTCGTCACGCGAACTGCGGCGCCCCGCAAGGCGCCGCAGTCGTTGAATACTTGGATTACTGAGAACCAGTTCGTGGTTCAGAGGACCTCGCTCAGGCGAGAGCAGCCTTAGCGGCTTCGCACAAACGACCGAATGACGCGAGATCGGTCACGGCCAAATCGGCGAGGATCTTGCGGTCAACTTCGATACCAGCCTTGTTCAGACCGTCGATGAAACGGCTGTAGCTGATCTCGTGCAAACGACATGCTGCGTTGATGCGTTGGATCCATAGGCGACGGAATTCGCCCTTCTTTGCACGACGGTCGCGGAATGCATACTGACCAGATCGCATGACCTGCTCATTAGCAGCGCGGACTGACCTGCTCTTATTACCGTAATAGCCCTTGGCGCGTTCCAATGTCTGCTTACGACGCTTCTTAGAACCGACTGCACGCTTAACTCTGGCCATCGGACTCCTCCTTCTTTCGTTCTTAACTAGTTACGTAAATGGGTGGGTAAAACTCAGCGCTCGCCGAGGAGACGCTTGATCTTCTTGATGTCACCGGAGTGCACATCGACCATGCCGTCAAGACGGCGGGTACGAGTGGACGGCTTCTTTTCGAACAAGTGCTGACGGTTCTGCTGCAGGCGGCGAATTTTGCCGGTGCCTGTCTTACTGAAACGCTTTGCTGCTGTTTTGCTGGTCTTCATCTTGGGCATTGCAATGTCCTTTGTTCAAGGTTTTCAGATCGAGTGATTTATTCTTCAGAATTTTCAGGTGTATCGGTCGCCGGGGCGGTCGTTTCAATCACAGGAGTTTCGACTGAAGTTTCGGTAGGAAGAATTTCGGCTTCAGTTGCTGGGCTTTCGGCAACAACTGGCTTTTCTTTCTTCACCGGCTTCTTATCGGGAACAAGCACCATGGTCATGCTGCGTCCTTCAAGTCGAGCTTGTGTTTCCACTTTGCCCACACTCAAAATTTGCTCAATGACATCGTCAAGAATTTTGCTTCCTAACTCTGGGTGAGCCATTTCGCGACCTCGGAATTGCAAGCTGACTTTGACCTTGTGGCCTTCAGCTAAGAATCCTTGGACGTGACGCACCTTGGTATCAAAGTCGCCCTTTCCGATCTTGGGTCGGAATTTGACTTCTTTGACCGAAACATGAGCCGTCTTTTTGCGAGCTTCGCGCGCACGTTGAGACTCTTCGTAACGAAATTTGCCGTAGTCCATGATGCGACATACCGGCGGAGTGGCCAAGGGTGCGACTTCGACTAGGTCGAGGTCGATCTCACGAGCTAGGGCCAAGGCGTCAGGGACGGTCTTGATTCCTAGTTGGGCTCCATCGGGTCCGATCACCCTCACTTCACGAGCACGAATGCGTTCGTTATAGCGAGGTTCGTTCACTGGCGGTGCTATGGCTGTTCACTTCTGTGCAAAGGGCTGACCTCCCGTTGGATGGATACATGGCGACGCGAAGTCGTCACGGGTCAGCCACCGAAATGGCCTTCTCGCATTGACCTGAACGCACTGTCGACTTGCGGTTTCCCGTTCATCAGTTGTGGTCAGGTGGGGGCAACAACCCCACTTCGCCTCAGTTGTGGAAGGTAGCGTAGCCGCTCGTGGCGCAAAAACGGCCATACCCGACGAAATCGGGCTATCTATCTCCTCACAACATCTCGCCCCGAAAGACCAGAATCGACCATGAGCAACGAAACCGAACCCGAACTGGCGCAGTCCCTTGAGGCTATGGCTGAGGCCCGTCAACGGCTCGCCGAAGTGCCCGCTGAAGTGGTCGTCACCAACCATGCCATGTTTGCGATGCCTGAGACCGCGATTGCGCTATTCCCGGATGTCGGCACATCATTCGCGCTGCCGCGCCTGCTGGTTCACCGCCGCCCTGCTGGTCGGAGCCGAGAGCGGAAACGCCGCCTTCGCCGGGCTGGCCGACCCCA
>JBEDJE010000042.1:0-9071 GCA_041172985.1 Actinomycetota bacterium | reverse complement strand
GGAACGTTGTACTTGTTGGCTTGACGCCACACGGTTTCGGTTTGCGGTTCAACACCAGCAACCGAGTCGAACACAGTGACAGCACCGTCGAGTACGCGCAATGAGCGCTCTACTTCAATGGTGAAGTCCACGTGTCCCGGGGTGTCGATGATGTTGATGCGGTGGTCATTCCAGATACACGTGGTGGCCGCCGAAGTAATTGTGATGCCGCGCTCTTGTTCTTGAGCCATGTGGTCCATGGTTGCGGCACCGTCGTGAACTTCACCGATCTTGTAGCTCTTACCGGTGTAGTACAGAATGCGTTCTGTTGTCGTCGTCTTACCGGCATCAATGTGGGCCATGATGCCGATGTTGCGAGTGCGATCTAGTGGATACTCACGCTTAGCCATCGTCGTTCACTTTCGGTTTGTTTGCAGTTCGTGTCAGGGGGTTTTACATAGTCGCACCCCGGTGTTGAGACCGGGGTGCTGAGGTAGTCGTATCAGCGCTGGAATTACCAGCGATAGTGGGCGAAGGCCTTGTTTGAATCGGCCATCTTTTGCATGTCGTCACGCTTCTTGACGGCAGCACCAAGACCATTCGATGCGTCGAGCAATTCGTTCGCCAAACACTGCGCCATCGTCTTTTCACGACGAGCACGCGAGTAGTCAACAACCCAACGAATGGCCAACGTGTTGGCACGACGGGGCTTGACTTCAACGGGAACCTGATAGGTCGCTCCACCAACACGGCGGCTACGAACTTCAAGCGGAGGACGAGTGTTGTCGATGGCACGCTTCAAGGTGGCGATTGGCTCGGCGCCAGTCTTTTCTTCAACCATCTTGAGTGCGTCGTACACGATCTTTTCTGCAGTGCTCTTCTTGCCACTGAGCATGACCTTGTTCATCAACTGGGTGACGAGCAATGACCGGTAAACCGGGTCGGGCGTCATTTCACGGCGGGGGGCGGGACCCTTACGGGGCATATCAATTCACCTATTCCTTTTGGTCTCTACTGCGATCACTTGACGCGCTTTGCGCCATAGCTACTACGGGACTGCTTACGGTTCTTCACTCCGGCTGCGTCAAGCGCGCCACGAATGATCTTGTAACGAACACCGGGAAGGTCGCGTACACGACCGCCACGTACGAGAACGATGGAGTGCTCTTGAAGGTTGTGACCTTCACCAGGAATGTACGCGGTGATTTCAACACCACTTGATAAACGCACACGAGCCACCTTACGAAGAGCCGAGTTCGGCTTCTTGGGGGTGTTGGTGTACACGCGGGTGCACACTCCACGACGCTGCGGTGAACCCTTGAGGGCCGGCGTCTTGCTCTTGGTGAATTTGGTGCTACGTCCCTGACGGACCAGCTGCTGAATTGTGGGCACTCTTTGACCTCTTTGCTTGTCCGCAACCTCGAGGCTGCGGAATATCTTGGCGACTCTCGCTCCTGCCAAAGAACACGCAGGGACTTGAGATGTTACGAGCGCCCCACGAACAACGGCAACCCGTTGCCCATGGGGCTTCTCGATATGACGATATTTCTTTGCTTTGTAACCTTTTCCGACCCGATTATCAGCCGGGTGTTGAACCCTGGGAGACCCAGCTCTGGCTGAGGACATCTGAAATGTCCGAGTCATCACTGTGATAGGTCGCCATTGGCACGTAATCGGGGGCATCGATGCCGAAGTCCCGGTAACGCATCATGCCCGAACCAGCCGGGATGAGTTTGCCGATGATGATGTTCTCTTTGAGGCCATTGAGCGAGTCGCCGCGGCCATCGATGGCAGCCTCGGTGAGTACGCGAGTGGTCTCTTGGAATGATGCAGCCGACAGCCAGGACTCGGTGGCGAGCGATGCCTTGGTGATACCCATAAGTTCGGTACGACCTTCGGCGGGACGCTTGCCCTCTTCGACCATCTGACGGTTGGTGTCACGGAACGTCTTGTTGTCGGTGCGCTCACCGGGCAAGAAGGTGGTGTCACCAGTTTCTTGCACGCTCACGCGACGCGTCATCTGACGAACAATGAGTTCGATGTGCTTGTCGTGAATTGATACACCCTGATCGCGGTACACCTTTTGTACTTCTTCAACGATGTACGTCTGGGTTTCGCGGATGCCCTTGATCTCCATGATTTCTTTTGGATCAAAAGGACCATCAGTGATGGCTTGTCCGGCGGTGACTTCTTGTCCGTCTTTGACAATCGGTCGGCTACCAGTAGGCAACAACACCAAGTGCTCTTCGCCAGCGTCGTCAACAACGTTCACGGGAATACCCTTGCCGTCGTCTTCGCCGATGCGAATCACACCAGTGGCTCGTGCCAAACGTGCTGAGCCCTTCGGTGTACGTGCTTCGAACAATTCAACAACGCGTGGCAAACCGCCGGCGATGTCCTTACCAGCAACACCACCAGTGTGGAACGTACGCATGGTGAGCTGAGTACCAGGTTCACCAATTGACTGAGCCGCAATAACACCAACAGCTTCACCCAATTCGATGGGCTTACCGCTGGCGAGTGAACGGCCGTAGCACAACGCGCAGACACCGAGTTCGGCATCGCACGTGAGTACTGAACGCACGCGAACACGATTGAAGCTTTCGTCATTGACCATCTGCATCATCAACTCATCGTCGATGATGGTGTTACGGGCAACAACAGTTCCAGCGACAGTGGTATCGATTGCAAGTGCACGTCCGTACAACTTGGTTTCAACATACGACTTACGGTTTGCAGTGTCGGGCTGAACGTTGTCGATCCACACACCAAGTGCAGTTCCGCAATCGTCTTGGCGAACAATGAGTTCTTGCGCAACGTCGACAAGACGACGAGTCAAGTAGCCAGAGTCGGCAGTACGAAGTGCGGTGTCGACGAGTCCCTTACGAGCACCAGGAAGACCTTCACGGAAGTTGCGCTTGATCGGACGAGGAATCATGTCACCACGAGGGTTAGCCACGAGACCACGCATACCGGCGATCTGACGCATCTGCGTCATGTTTCCGCGAGCACCCGAGTCGATCATCATGTAGACGGGGTTGGTGAGTTCGGCTTTGAAAGCCGTTTCCATGGCGTCTTTGACCTTGTCGGTTGCTTCAGACCAAATGCTCACTTCTTGCTGACGACGTTCGCCGTCAGTAATGATGCCGCGCTTGAACTGATTCTCGACGTTCTCGGCTTGCTTTTCGTAGTCGTCAAGCAACGCACGCTTTGAAGCAGGAGTCTTCACGTCGTCAATTGACACCGTGAGGCCTGACTGCGATGCGTAGCGGTAGCAGATGGCCTTGATGGCATCGAGCGAGTCCGCAACTTGCGCGTTGGTGAAGTGATCGGAGAGAACTTCAACAAGTTCGCCCATTTCCTTCTTCTTGATCGGCTTAGCGATATGACCAAAGCGAGCGGTGTACGTCTCGGGCAAAGCTTCTTCGAATAACAAACGACCAGGAGTCGTTTCGAAGTTTTCGCCGTCGGTCTTGCGCATCTTGATCTTGGCGTGGATCTTCACCGTGCCTTCGTCGAGTGCTCGCAAGACTTCCCAGTTATGACGGAAGACGCGACCTTCACCCAATGTCCACGGACCTTCGTTGGTGAGGTAGTACGCACCAATGATGAGGTCTTGGCTCGGGGTCACGATCGGACGACCAGAGGCTGGTGACAAAATGTTGTTGGCGCTGAGCATGAGCACGCGAGCTTCGGCCTGAGCTTCTGCTGACAACGGCACGTGCACAGCCATCTGGTCACCGTCGAAGTCAGCGTTGAATGCTGTACACACGAGTGGGTGAATCTGAATGGCTTTGCCTTCAACGAGTACGGGCTCGAATGCCTGAATACCCAAACGGTGAAGCGTGGGTGCACGGTTCAACAACACTGGGTGTTCGCGAATGACTTCTTCGAGGACGTCCCACACGCGTGGATGACGACGTTCGACCATGCGCTTGGCGCTCTTAATGTTTTGTGCGTACTCAATGTCGACAAGACGCTTCATCACGAATGGCTTGAAGAGTTCGAGAGCCATCAACTTGGGCAGACCACACTGATGCAAACGCAACGTAGGTCCGGCCACGATGACTGAACGACCCGAGTAGTCAACGCGCTTTCCGAGAAGGTTCTGACGGAAACGTCCTTGCTTACCCTTCAACATGTCAGATAGCGACTTGAGCGGACGGTTACCCGGACCAGTCACGGGGCGACCACGACGACCATTGTCGAACAATGCGTCAACCGCTTCTTGCAGCATGCGCTTTTCGTTGTTGACAATGATTTCAGGTGCACCAAGACCGAGCAAACGCTCGAGACGGTTGTTGCGGTTGATCACGCGGCGGTACAAGTCGTTGAGGTCAGACGTTGCGAAACGTCCACCTTCAAGTTGAACCATCGGACGCAGTTCGGGCGGGATCACCGGAACAACATCAAGGATCATGGCCTTCGGATCATTTTGACGACGACCAGTTTCGGGATCGCGCTGGTTGAACGACGCAACAATCTTGAGACGCTTGATGGCCTTCTGCTTACGCTGTGCGCTCAGTGGCTTCTTACCGTCTTGCGGAACGATGGCTTCGCGCAACTTGATTTCTTCTTCGTCAAAGTCGATGCGATCAATCAGTGACTTGATTGCATCGGCACCGGTGCCACCTTCGAAGTAATCGGAGTAGCGATCGCGAAGTTCGCGCCACAACACTTCGTCTTCGATGATCTGGCGTGAGTGCAAGCTGCGGAATTCATCCCACGTGCGCTTGAGCAAATCGATTTCACCGACATAGCGATCGCGAATGCTCGAGATCTCTTTGTCTGCCACCTTTTGCATGGCCTTGACTTCGGCGTCTTTGGCACCTTCTTTTTCAAGACGTTCAGCATCTTTTTCAAGATCCTTGAAACGCTTTTCAATTTCGATGTCACGTTCTTTTTCAATGGCTTCGAGTTCGCCAAGGTATTCGGCTTCGAGACTCGAAAGATCATCGTGGCGCTTGTCGCCGTCAACCCAGGTCACCAAGTGAGCTGCGAAGTAAATGACCTTTTCAAGCTGCTTAGCCTTGAGCTCTTCTTTGGGCTCGATGCCGGCGAGCAAATATGCCAACCACGAACGAGTTCCGCGCAAGTACCAGATGTGTACAACAGGAGCAGCCAACTCGATGTGGCCCATGCGCTCGCGACGCACCTTTGAGCGTGTGACTTCAACGCCACACTTTTCGCAGATGATTCCCTTAAAGCGCACTCGCTTGTACTTACCGCAGTAGCACTCCCAGTCGCGGGTTGGTCCGAAGATCTTTTCACAGAACAGACCGTCCCTTTCGGGGCGCAGTGTTCGGTAGTTAATGGTCTCGGGCTTTTTTACTTCACCGCTGGACCAGTTACGAATGTGATCGGCAGTTGCCAATCCAATTCGCAGTTGGTCGAACATATTCACATCGAGCATTTCGTCTCTCGCTCTCTCTTCGTTCCGTCGCGTACCGTTGATTACTTACAGGTTGATCGTGCACTCACCGTCAGCGACGGCTAGCTGCACGATCCTTGTCGTCCTGGTCGCTGCCTTTTTCGGGGCGACTGATGTCAATTCCTAGACCCTTGATGGCGCTATCGATTTCTTCATCGATTTCTTTCATCTCGATCTCGTTGCCGTCAGCGGCGAGAACTTCAACGTTCAAGCACAACGCCTGCATTTCCTTCATGAGAACTTTGAAGCTCTCAGGAATGCCGGGTTCGGGGATGTTCTCGCCCTTCACAATGGCTTCGTACACCTTGACACGACCGAGCACATCGTCGGACTTAATGGTGAGCAACTCTTGCAAGCAATAAGCCGCACCGTAGGCCTCGAGAGCCCACACTTCCATTTCACCGAAGCGCTGTCCACCGAACTGAGCCTTACCACCAAGCGGTTGCTGAGTGATCATGCTGTACGGTCCGGTTGAACGGGCGTGAATCTTGTCGTCGACCATGTGCGACAACTTCAAGATGTACATGTAGCCAACAGTGATGTCGTTGTCGTACGCATCGCCGGTGCGACCGTTGAACAATGTGGTCTTACCAGTCGACTTGATCATCGGCTTGTCGAAGTGCGCTGACTCAGGATTGAGGTGCGCAAAAATTTCAACAATGGTCGGCTGATCGAGTGACTGTTCAACTTCGTCCCAGTGGGCGCCGTCGAAGACTGGTGTGGCGATCATGGTTGAAGGCGTGGTGCCCGCGTGGGTCTTCGACTCGGTTCCACGAATTGGTGAAGTACCAACCGACGGGAACGCGGTGTCGCCACGTGAGAAACCTTGCCAACCCCAACGAGCGGCATAACCAAGGTGAGCTTCAAGAACCTGACCGACGTTCATTCGGCTCGGAACACCGAGTGGGTTCAAGACGATGTCAACCGGCGTTCCGTCAGCCATGTACGGCATGTCGGCTTGCGGAAGAATCTTCGAGATAACACCCTTGTTACCGTGACGTCCGGCCAACTTGTCGCCGACGCTGATCTTGCGCTTCTGAGCAACAAGAACCTTGACCATCTGGTTCACACCAGGAGCAAGTTCGCCACCTTCGTTACGGTCGAGCATGCTGACGTGAATGACCTTGCCGCTTTCACCGTGAGGAACCTTCAGTGAGGTATCGCGAACTTCGCGAGCCTTCTCACCGAAGATGGCACGGAGCAAACGCTCTTCTGGTGTGAGTTCGGTTTCACCCTTGGGGGTGACTTTTCCGACCAACACATCGCCAGGACCGACTTCGGCACCAACGCGGATAACTCCACGCTCGTCGAGGTCGCGCAAAATGTCATCAGACAAGTTCGGGATGTCGCGAGTAATTTCTTCGGGTCCGAGCTTGGTGTCACGGGCGTCAACTGAATACTCATGAATGTGAATTGATGTCAACACATCGTCACGAACCAAACGGTCGGACAAGATGATGGCGTCTTCGAAGTTGTAACCCTCCCAAGGCATGAAGGCCACGAGCAAGTTCTTACCAAGAGCGAGTTCGCCGTTGTCGGTGCTCGGACCGTCAGCGATGAGATCGCCCTTCTTCAACTGCTGTCCTTCAAGAACGCGCGGAATCTGGTTAACACACGTGTTGTGATTTGAACGACGGAACTTGAGCAAGTTGTAGACGCGCTTACCGGTCGTCTTGTACTGAACCGTGATCTGTGAACCAGAGACTTCGGTGACTTCACCGTCGTCGGTTGCCAAGATCAAGTCGGCACCATCTGATGCAGCCTTACGCTCCATGCCAGTTCCGACATACGGAGCTTCAGTGCGCACCAACGGAACAGCCTGACGTTGCATGTTCGCACCCATGAGGGCGCGGTTGGCGTCGTCGTGCTCAAGGAACGGAATCAACGCGGTCGCAACAGAAACAATCTGCTTTGGTGACACGTCAATGAGTTGCACTTCAGATGGCGGAACCATCTTGATGTCGGTGGTTGCACCGAAGAAGCTTTCGGCTTCAAGCATGCGCTTCAAGTCGGCGAGGCTGGCAGCCTGCGGCGACTGACGCACCAAAATCTTGGCGTCGCGGAATGTTCCGTCGGGATTCAGAGCAGTGTTGGCCTGAGCAACAACGTACTTCTCTTCTTCGTCGGCGGGCATGTACTCGAACTTCTTCGTGACTTTGCCGTTTTCAACTTTGAGGTATGGCGTTTCGATGAAACCAAAGCTGTTGATACGTGCGTAGTTACTAAGTGCACCAATGAGTCCAATGTTTGGACCTTCTGGAGTTTCAATCGGGCACATACGGCCATAGTGCGAGAAGTGGACGTCTCGAACTTCGAAGCCAGCGCGCTCACGGCTGAGTCCACCCGGTCCGAGTGCCGACAAACGACGACGGTGGGTGATTCCCGACAATGGGTTCACTTGGTCCATCAACTGCGACAACTGGCTGGTTCCGAAGAACTCTTTGATCGCTGCTGACACGGGACGAATGTTCACCAAGGTGACTGGCGTAATTGATTCGGGGTCTTGTGTGGTCATGCGTTCACGAACAACGCGCTCCATACGTGACAAACCAATACGAACCTGGTTCTGAATCAATTCACCAACCGAACGAATACGACGGTTTGCAAAGTGGTCTTGGTCGTCAAGGCGGTAGCCGGGTGTCTGCGACACGAGGTGCAACATGTACGAGACCGATGCGAGGATTTCGTTCGGACGCAAAACGTTGCCATCTTCGGGATCGCTTTCGATGGGGCGCTTGTTCGGGTCGTCAAGTTGAACCTTGAAGAATTCACCGTGCTTGCGGGTTCCCTTACCGAAGAATTCGTCAAGCTTGGCGAGTTCTTCACCGAGCTTGCGATCGATCTTGTAACGACCGACGCGTGACAAGTCGTAACGCTTCGAATCGAAGAATGCATTCTTGAAATAGGCGCGAGCTGATTCAAGCGACGGCGGCTCACCGGGGCGAGCACGCTTGTAAATTTCAACGAGAGCTTCGTCTTGGGTCGGCGCGATGTCGCGCTCTTTGTCCCACTGATCAGCGAGCAACGGTGTGACACCGTCTTGCTCTTTGAAGTGCTCAACAAACTTGTCAATGAAGCCGGGGAAGTTGGCTTCGTCGTAACCAATGGCACGCAACAGCGTGAAGATGCCCATACGACGCTTACGTGCGACGCGGGTACCAGCAGTGACGTACTTGCCAGGCTTGTGCTCAACGTCGAACTCGAGCCATTCACCACGCTGAGGGTGAACCGTGCCCTTCACCAATTGGTGCTTCGACAAGTTACGCAGACGGTAACGCTCACCGGCTTCGAAGATGACGCCAGGGCTACGAACGAGCTGCGACACAACGACGCGCTCAGTTCCGTTCACGATGAAGGTTCCCTTTTCGGTCATCATCGGGAAGTCGCCCATGAACACCAACTGCTCGCGCAATTCTCCGGTGCTGCGATTACTGAATCGCGCGCGCACCAAAATTGAACGCTGGTAGGTGTGGCCCTTTTCGCGGCACTCTTCAACCGTGAACTTGGGCTCGGGGAATAAGTCTTCGTCAGTTGGGTCGTACTCGAGCTCGAGGCTCAAGTTGCCGTGGAAGTCTTCAATGGGCGAGATGTCCTTAAACGTCTCGGCCAAACCTTCTTTTAAGAAGTTGGCAAAACTGACCTTCTGAATATCGAGGAGATT
>JBEDJE010000041.1:0-7037 GCA_041172985.1 Actinomycetota bacterium | reverse complement strand
TACATCGGTCTGGCCGTTCTCTGCATCTTGAGAAACAAAAGAGGCGCCCTTGCGGGCGCCTCTTTTCAGTCTTGCGACTGACTTCTATGAACTGTTGACTCAGTGAGCAGCAGCGGTTTCTTTGTTCAAGGTAGCGATTCCGCCACTTTGACGGCCAGAGAAGATCACTGCGCCGATGAGAACAACGAGCGCGACGCCAGCGATGACGTAACGGATGTTGTTGTCGGCCTGCGTAATGATTGCTGGAAGAATCAACAATGACACCAAGTTCATCACCTTGATGAGCGGGTTCAATGCTGGGCCTGCAGTGTCCTTGAACGGGTCACCAACAGTGTCACCAATGACTGCAGCCTTGTGAGACTCGCTGCCCTTGCCACCATGGTTGCCATCTTCGATGTACTTCTTGGCGTTGTCCCAAGCACCACCAGCGTTGCTGAGGTAGTTGGCCATCAACTGACCGACCAAGATGACCGCGGCCAAGAATGCGCCGAGAGCCTTCCAGTCGATACCGAAGCCAATGACAACGGGAGCCAACACAGCCAGTAATGCCGGTGTGGTGAGTTCGCGTAGTGAAGCCTTGGTGCAGATGTCGATGACGGGGCCGTAATCAGGCTGCTTCGTGCCGGCCATGATGCCACCGTCAGCAAACTGGTTACGAACTTCTTGAACGACAACACCAGCGGTGCGGCCAACGGCACGAATTGCGAGTGCCGAGAACAAGAACGGAACAGCGCCACCGATGAGTAGGCCGATGAAGACCTTGGGCTCAGCAACGTTGATCGCCAGTTCTGGCAACTTGAAAACGCCGTCAGCAAGGTTGGTGACGGTGTCAACAAGCGGCTCGCCGACTGAGTTCTTCAGGTTTGCACCAGCGGTTTCGATGTATGAGGCGAACAAGGCCACAGCAGCAATCACGGCTGAACCAATGGCGAAGCCCTTGGTCACAGCTTTTGTGGTGTTACCCACTGCGTCGAGTGCAACCATGATCTTTGCGGGTTCACCGTGGAATTCGCCAGACATTTCGGCGATACCAGCAGCGTTGTCGCTGACGGGGCCGAAGGTGTCTTCAGAAACGATGACTCCAGTAGTGGCCAACATTCCCATACCGCACAAGGCGACGAGGTAGAAGCTGAAGGTGAGGTTGCCACCACCGAGGCCGATGGCTGCACCGATTGCGATCGCAATCGCGACAACGGCGTACACCGAGCTCTCAAGACCGTAAGCGGTACCTGAAAGAACGACGGTGGCAGGGCCAGTTTCTGACGACTCAGCAATTTCTTGCACGGGTCGATAGTGCGTGCTGGTGTAGTACTCGGTCAGACGTGAGACCAACTGGGCCAAGATCAAACCAATGGCTACTGCACCAAAGACGCGCCAGCCGGCGCCACTCAAGAGCACTGCGGTCCCATCGTCGTTCTGCGTTCCCTTGTCGTTGCCCACGTATCCGAGGGCCAAAGCCAAGGTTCCGACCAAGGTCAAAACGCCAGCCACCAAGAAGCCACGGTTGATGGGCTTCAAAGCATCGGTCTCGTCGTCTTTGGCCTTCACGGCGAAAACGCCAGCGATCGAGGCAATGACACCAATGGCACGAGCGGCCAAGGGGAAAACCAAGCCAAGTGCGGGGTTGAGGCCAATTGAGTTGAACGCAGCCACACCGAGAATGATCGAGGCCACCAAGGTGACTTCGTAACTCTCGAAAAGGTCAGCAGCCATACCGGCGCAGTCGCCCACGTTGTCGCCCACATTGTCGGCGATGGTTGCGGGGTTGCGAGGATCGTCTTCAGGAATACCTGCTTCGACCTTGCCCACCAAGTCGGCGCCGACGTCAGCAGCCTTAGTGAAGATTCCTCCACCAACTCGAAGGAACAACGCCAACAGCGAGCCACCAAAGCCGAAGCCCACGAGGATCACTGACGAGGTGTTCTGGAAAGCCATGATGATGGCGGTGGCACCAAGAAGGCCGAGACCAACGGTGAACATGCCGGCAACGCCACCTGTGCGGAATGCCACGGTGAGGGCCTTAGGCATGCTGCCACTGAGGGCTGCTGCTGCGGTACGAACGTTGCCCTGGGTTGCCAAGGTCATACCGATATAACCGGTCAATCCCGAAGCGAAACAGCCCAAAACAAAGGCGACGGTGCGCCACAAGCCAGCCTGGCCAAAGGACAAAGCGACCGTGTCATCCGGCTTCAAGATCTTGGTCGAGGTGACAAAGACGATGATCGCCAGGGGCACCAGAATGACCGCGATGGTCTTGAACTGGCGCTTGAGGTACGCCAAAGCGCCAACCTGAATGGCTTTGGCAATTTCGCGCATCTTGGGCGAACCCTGATCTTCAGCGAGGACTTTACGGACGAGGAAGAATCCGACTCCGAGAGCGAGAAGTGCAGCTGCTGCGGATAACCACAAAACAGCCCACTCACCACCTTTGAGAGTGAATGTCTGCCATCCGCCTTCTGCGGCAAATAGTGAAAACACCAGTTAGCTCCTTGGGACACGATGGGGGCAGCCCGGTTGGCCGCCCACCAGGGGCGAATGAATTGTAGAGAATTGGTGAGGCTCAGAGCGACATCACAGGGCATTCCAGGCGGGAAAGTTTGAGATATTTTTGAAGAGCGGATTGTGACGGTTGTCGAGTTGCGGGCTTTTTCGGCGGTTGATTTCAGGGTGGTGGGCACGGTGGGGGTAGCGTCTCAGCGGGTTCATCGTGCGATGAACCGCATCCGTTTTTGAAAGGCGCAGGTCACGATGGCGCAGACAGTGATGAAGAGGGGTCCGGTCTCCGGAACCGCAATCGAACGAGCAGCTCGCAAGCGCAAGCCGTTTTTGATTGATCTATATGGAACAGCCGTTGGCAAGAAGTACGTCATGGCGATTACTGGTATTGGTTTGTTGGGATTTGTGCTCTTCCACATGATCGGCAACCTGAAGATGTACATGGGTCAAAGCGACCTCAATCACTACGCGCATTTCCTTGAGAAGTTGTTGTATCCAATTCTTCCCGAGAAGGCCATGTTGTGGATCCTTCGTGGCGGATTATTGACCATGGCCGTCTTGCACATTCACGCGGCGTACTCGTTGACCGTGCTGAACAAGCAAGCACGTCCGGTGAAGTACCAGAGTGAACGCGATTATCAAGTCGCAAGCTTCGCTAGTCGCACGATGCGCTACACGGGCATCATTGTTTTGTTGTTCTTGATTTGGCACTTACTTGACCTCACCTTTGGTGCGGGTTCGGTGAACTCATATGTCGGAACAAAAGACGCTGAAGGCATCAAAGATGTTTACGGTGCAGTTGCGTTTAGTCTCGAGCGAGTTCCAGTTGCGATCTTCTACATCTTGGCCAACATCGCACTTGGTACTCACTTGTTCCATGGTGTGTGGAGTTTGTTCCAGTCGCTCGGTTGGAACAATCCGCGATTCAACAAATGGCGTCGGGCTATTGCCACATCTTTTGCCACGATCATCGTCGTTGGCAATGTTTCGTTCCCCATTGCAGTTCTTGCCGGCGTTGTCGGCTGACCGGTACGTACGGAATTACTAGGAGATATTCAAAATGACGATCACACTCAATTCCAAAATTCCCGCTGGCTCGATTAACGACAAGTGGAATAACTACAAAGAAGATGTCAAGTTGGTTGCGCCTGGCAACAAGCGCAAGTTCAAAGTCATCGTTGTCGGTTCAGGACTCGCAGGTGCTTCAGCTGCGGCAACCATGGCCGAACTTGGTTACCAAGTCGATGTTTTCACTTTCCATGATTCACCGCGTCGTGCTCACTCAATTGCTGCACAAGGTGGCATCAACGCGGCGAAGAATTACCAAGGTGATGGCGACAGTGTCCACCGTTTGTTCTACGACACCATTAAGGGTGGAGACTTCCGTTCACGTGAAGCTAATGTGCACCGTTTGGCTGAAGTATCGGTCAACATCATTGACCAAATGGTCTCGCAGGGCGTTCCATTCGCCCGTGAATACGGTGGTTTGCTTGATAACCGTTCATTCGGTGGCGCACAAGTCAGTCGTACGTTCTATGCACGTGGCCAGACTGGTCAGCAATTGTTGCTCGGCGCCTACCAGCAACTTGCGCGACAGATTGGTCTTGGCAATGTACGCATGTTCAACCGCACCGAACTCGTTGACGTCGTCACCATCGAAGGTCGTTGCGCCGGCATCGTGACGCGCGACTTGGTGAACGGCGAAGTTGTTTCACACTCAGCACATGCTGTTGTGATGGCAACTGGCGGATACGGCAACGTGTTCTACTTGTCGACAAACGCAATGGCCTGCAACGTCACTGCTGCCTGGCGTGCACACCGCAAGGGTGCAGCATTTGCAAACCCGTGCTACACCCAGATCCACCCAACCTGTATTCCGCAAAGCGATCCCACACAGTCGAAGTTGACACTCATGTCAGAGTCGTTGCGTAACGATGGTCGTGTATGGGTTCCACAGAATCCAGATGAGACTCGTCCGGCGGCACAGGTGCCTGAAGCAGAACGCGATTACATCCTCGAGCGTTTGTATCCAAGCTACGGAAACTTGGCACCTCGCGACATTTCGTCACGCGCTGCAAAGCGCTCAGTTGACTCGGGTCGTGGTGTCGGCCCATTGAAGAACGGCGTGTACCTCGACTTCAGCGATGCCATCAATCGTCTTGGTAAAGATGTTGTTGAAGAGCGTTACGGCAACTTGTTCGAAATGTACGAACGCATTGCCGGAGAAAATCCGTACGACATGCCGATGCGCATTTACCCGGCAACCCACTACACCATGGGTGGTTTGTGGGTCGACTACGAACTCATGACGAATATTCCTGGTTTGTATGCCGCTGGCGAAGCGAACTTCTCTGATCACGGCGCCAACCGTTTGGGTGCTTCGGCACTCATGCAAGGTTTGGCCGACGGTTACTTCGTGTTGCCGTACACAATTGGCAACTACTTGGCACCAATGTTGAACAAGCCGATTCCTGGTACCGATCACCCAGCATTCAAAGAAGCGGAGATGGCCGCACAAGCTCGTTATCAGGGCTACGTCGACATCAAGGGAACTCGTTCACCCGACTACTTCCATCGCGAAGTTGGGCGCATCATTTGGGATTACTGCGGTATGGAACGCACACAACAGGGTCTTGAAAAGGCTTTGTCAGAACTGCCCGCCTTGTACGAAGAATTCCAAAAGGACTTGCGCGTTACTGGTGATGCCGAGAGCATGAACCAGACGCTTGAAAAAGCTGGTCGTGTCGATGACTTCTTCCAGTTGGGCATGTTGATGTGCCGCGACGCTCTCGAGCGAGATGAAAGCTGTGGCGGTCACTTCCGCGCCGAATACCAGACCGAAGAAGGCGAAGCGATGCGTGACGACGAGAAGTTCGCTCACGTTGCAGCTTGGGAATGGACTGGTGATCCCACCAAGTCGATCCGCCATAAAGAAGAACTCAATTTTGAAGCAATTCACCTAGCGACACGGAGCTACAAGTGAGCAACCATCTCAAGAACCTCAAACTCAAAATCTGGCGTCAGTCAGGTCCGGCCGAAAAGGGTCACTTCGAGGAATACGTCATGCCCGAGATCAGCGACGAAGCGTCGTTCCTCGAAATGCTCGACGTGCTCAACGAAGGACTCATCGGCGAGAACAAGTTGCCTGTGGTGTTCGACCACGACTGTCGTGAAGGAATCTGCGGAACTTGTTCATTGATGATCAATGGTCAGGCTCATGGACCAGAGCGCAGCACCGCCACTTGTCAGCTGCACATGCGCAAGTTCAAGAGTGGCGATGAAATTGTGATCGAGCCGTGGCGTGCCTCGGCATTCCCGATCATCAAAGACCTGATGGTTGACCGTTCAGCATTCGACCGAATCATCGAATCTGGTGGATTCATTTCGGCCAACACCGGTGGTGCCCCTGATGCCAACCTCATTCCGATTCCGAAGAGTGTTGCTGATGCATCAATGGACTCGGCACAATGTATCGGTTGTGGTGCGTGCGTTGCAGCGTGCCCCAATGGTGCAGCCAACTTGTTCACTGGCGCCAAGATTGCTCACCTGAACTTGTTGCCTCAGGGTCAGGCCGAGCGTTACAAGCGCACCGAGGCCATGGTTGAGACAATGGATGAGTACTTCGGTTCGTGCACCAACCATGGTGAATGTGAAGCCGCATGCCCGAAAGAAATTTCGATTGATGTCATTGCGCTGATGAACAAGGACTATCGCAAGTCCAAGCTCAAGAACCGCAAAGAAATTTCCCGTAGCTAATTCGCGATAAGAACCGCAAAGAAATTTCCCGTAGCTAATTCGCGATGACGGTGGTGCGGTAGCGGTTCGTCGCAACCACATCGCCGCTCACAAGCGTCAGATCTAACACCACTGGGCCTTCAGCAAATGGCGCAGTGATCGTGATGTGTCCGACCAAGGTGCAGTCGTCCGCGGCAATCGCGCCTTCAAATTTCCAGACCTGCGGATCTCCAATTGATTCAACTGTTGCAGTGACTGTTGCGTTCTCGAGTTCGCGATGCAGATCGCTCACGACATGAAGGGCAATGCGGACTTGATCTCCGGGTCGCATTGAAAGCGGCAGACGATCAGCCGTCACAATGACCGGGCGACATGCTTCGGCAAGGGCGGTATAACCCAACTTCGGTACACGTTGATGATCGAGCACACTCCACGAAATCATGGGCATGGCATCATTTAATGCAAACATGCAAAATCCACCCGTTGGTCGATACTTCAAACGTCGCAGAGTTTCGATGTGGTATCGAATGACATCGGCTTGGTATGCCTGCGTCGCGAGACGCCAGTCATCAAAATTCGCGAATGCTGCGGCGGGGACATGATTTTCAAAGTTGCCCCGCTGCATACCAAATTTATTTTCTAGATTCTCCCAATCGAGAACGGGCCATGCAGATGAATCGATGAACTCTGAAGATTCAGGAATTGCTTGCGCACCGAACTCGCTGACGAATCTCATGAGTCGCGGGATCTTTGCAGCGAAGCCAGGGAGGTCACGTTCATCGCCGTGATACCAACCAAAGTACAAG
>JBEDJE010000040.1:0-6413 GCA_041172985.1 Actinomycetota bacterium | reverse complement strand
CGCATGGCCTCAGCCAAACCAGGGGCTTCGCGTTCAATGACCTGCCGTGTTCCCTCGGGCGTTTGGTCGCGTGGGGCAAACCCAGTGCCTCCGGTACTAACGATGACGCCGGCAAAACCTTCTGACATTCGAATCAACGCCTGAGCAACATTGTCAACGCCATCGGCCGTGAGTTCTCGACCGACAAGAACAAAACCATGGTGTTCAAGTGCCTCGGCCAACTTCGCACCCGATAAGTCTTCTCGCGTGCCGTGAACGACGCCGTCGCTCACAGTGAGAACTTTGGCCAGGATCGGCGACAGATCATCAGTCATGGCGGCGACGATATCGGATGAGGACCATGCCATCGGTGTCGGCATGATGTGGAAGCACTCGATGACCAATACCGAAGTCGGTCCAGTCGTCACCAAGTGCAGGTAACCCCGAGTCGCCATCGCGACCAACGACGTCAAAGCCCTCTGGTACACCATGGTCAGTGGATTCAGCCGCAGTAATGGTGCAGACCGAATACACCAGCACCCCACCAGGTTTCACTAACGGAGCCGAAGCCGCGAGTAAGCGCTTTTGCAATGCCGCGAGTTCCTTGACATCTTTGCTCGTGATTCGCCAACGAGCATCGGCACGACGACGCAATGCGCCTAATCCCGAACACGGCGCATCAAGTAAGACGCGATCAAAACTATTGACAAGAAAAGGAGGCGCTATGCCATCGGCAGCAACGACCGGTAAGTGATAACCCATACGTTCGGCGTTCTTAGCAACGAGCCCCGCTCGCGTTGGTTGCAAGTCGGCACCGATCACAGTCGCTCCACTTGCTGCCAATCCGGTTGCCTTGCCACCGGGTCCGGCACATAAGTCAAGGACCAAGTCACCGCGTTGTGCGCCAACGGATGCAGCAACCCATTGACTTGATTCATCTTGCACATACCCGTCACTGCGCGTCGACACAGGCGAGGGCACATTCATTCGCTCAAGAGCAGCGACCGCATCGTCGGACGACATTTCGCCATGAAATCTTTCGCTGATCCAATCGGGATAGCTCAGACGAACTGCATCATTTGGCCAGATCATTGAAACAGTCGAAACCTTGCGCAGTACTGCGTTGACAAAGCCGCTGGTTTTACGAGTTGCCAGATCGACAGTTGCCGAAACCGCAGCATGCGGAGCAACGCCTGCGAAAACTAATTGGTATGCGCCGAGTCGCAATAAGGTGCGCGTCGCATCATCGGGTTCGCTAACCACGAAACGATCAATGAGCGCGTCACAAGCTCGACGCATGCGCGTGGTTCCGTAGACAAGCTCAGTGACGAATCGACGATCTGGGTCTGAGAGTTTTGATCGCGACAAAAGTGCCGGCAAAACCAAATTGGCATATGCCCCATCGTGGTCGATGCGCATCAAAGCAGCTAGCGCTACCGAACGTGATGTTTCAGTCACTGAATAACTTCTCTCCATGAGTTGGTTGAGCCCCGTTGATCCATGAGTCCACATTCATTCGGGGCTTTCCTTCGGGTTGAACGATTTTGAGTTCGAGTAATCCACTGCTTGTCGCCACGCTCGCAGAATTCTTTGCAACAACTAACGCTCCCGATTCAGCGGATGATTCAGAAGAGGATTCATGAACGACATCGGCTTGGTGAATCTTTAATCGCTTGCCACGAAAAACCGTCCACGCATTTCCGAGGCGGATCAAACGAGATATTTCGTTCGCAGACTTTGACCAGTCAATGTGCAGTTCTGATGAATCGATTTTTTCGGCGTAGGTCGCGTCACCTGCTTGTGGCACGACCAGATCGAGACCCGAATTCAACTGTTCGATCAGCATTTGCGTGCCTTCAGCGATTAGATGTGAGCGAATGTCATCAGCAGTTGTTGAATCGGTGATTGCCATTGTTCGTCGGCCAATGACGCCACCCGTATCAAGACCCTCTTCAATTTGCATCAGGCAGACACCTGTTTGCGTATCGCCGGCCAATAACGCTCGTTCAATTGGTGCTGCGCCTCGCCATTTGGGCAACAACGAGACGTGCAAGTTCACCATCGGAATTTCGGCGAGTACATGTGGCTTGATGAGCGCCCCGTATGCAACGACCACGGCAAGATCAAATGGCTGAACTCGGTGCAGTTCAAGTAGATCATCAACTTTGTGTGACACCGTCAGCCCGAGTTCGAGTGCCGCGGCCTTCACTGGACTTGGATGAAGATCGTTGCCACGGGCTCGTCGTTTATCAACTCTGGTCACCACGTGACCGACATCAATGTTGGCTTCAACTAGCGAACGCAGCACCGGTACAGCGAGTTCGGGCGTACCCAAGAATGCGACACGTCGAACTGCACCGATTGGCAAAGGTGCCAAAGATCCAGACGTGTGCTCGGGCATTTGATTCATTCAGCTCGCAAACGCTTGATTTCGCCGACTGGAGCACTTTGCTCGGAAAGCTTCTTGTATTCGGCGATCGCCTGCTTACGTTGTTCGGGTTGCATTCGGTCAAACATCAACACACCGTTCAAATGATCGAGTTCATGTTGAAACAGTCGCGCTTCAAGTTCGTCGGCTTCGAGCGAAATTTCGTTGCCATTCATGTCGATGCCCTTCATGAGCACCGTCTTGGGTCGAGTCATTTCGACATACAGACCGGGAATACTGAGGCAACCCTCTTCATAGACCCATTCTCCGTCAGATTCGGCAATGGTGGGGTTGAGAATCACCATTGGCTCATCATCCATATCCCACACAAAAATCTGGCGTTGAATACCTACTTGGGGCGCCGCCAAACCAATACCCGAATCGCTGTCGTACAACGTGTCGAACATTTCTTCGACGATCCGGACGATCTTTCCATCAATGTCTGTGACTGCTGCCGCTTGCGAAGCAAGTACAGGATCTCCGAAAGTACGAATTTGGTACGACATACATGACAGGCTACCTATGACATGTCTGCACCTGATGCTCCTTCGAATCTTCCACCCGCCCATTATTTCAACGAGGACCCCGAAGTTCCTTCGGCTCGTAAGCGGATTGATGTCTCATTGCCAGATGGGAGTTTCAGCATTGAAACCGACACCGGAGTCTTTTCTCACGGACGCGTTGATTCGGGAACCAAAGTCTTATTGATGGAAGCCCCTGCACTTCCAGTAACCGGAAACGTCCTCGATCTCGGATGCGGCGCTGGCCCGATTGCCATGACGATGGCCCGCCGCTCACCAGAATGTGCCGTCTGGGCTGTCGACATCAACGAACGCGCTCGGCAACTCACTCGCGATAATGCTTCGTCGTTAGGACTGACGAATGTCACCGTGGCGACACCCGACGAAGTACCTGACGATGTGATGTTCGATGTGATCTGGAGCAATCCACCAATCAAGGTCGGCAAACAAGAACTCCACGATCTCTTGAATCGCTGGCTTGCTCGCCTCTCACCAGATGGTCACGCAGTACTCGTCGTCAACAAAAACCTCGGCAGTGATTCGCTCGCAAAGTGGCTCACCGAACTTGGATGGAAAGTTAAAAGAATTTCGTCGCGCCAGGGTTTTCGCGTTCTCACCGTCAAACGTTAGAAACTGCACTCGCCAGAAATCGCGCTCGTTAAATACGCGGCGGATCTACTTCGATACGAATTTTAGAATTCGCTGGACGCACTGTCTTCACACAGGCCTGAGTCAAAATGTCGTGATCGGCTGCCCGGACCATCCATTTATCCCGATGCGCAGCAGTGCTCACTCCTGAGTACTTGGCGAGTTCTCGAACGAACTCATCAGCCCCGTCACCTTCAATGATGGCAATCGCTGAAGCCGGCGGCAATCCAAGCATCTGCCGGCGAGAGATTTCTGCGATGCTTACAATTGATGGATCTCCCGCAACCGCGGCGCGCACAACTTCGTGATCAGGCATTGACGTTTGCAGAATAATTCTTCCACCACGATCTCGAGCACCAACCAACCGAGCGGCCCGAGCCACTAATGAAAAAGCCTGCTCGCTCGCGCGATATCGCGGGGCCAAAAGCTCACTATCAAAATCCAAAAATGCCACAACATCAATACGGCGCACACGATGCAATACCGCCTCGGTACCAATGAATACGTCGGCCTTGGTGTCATCGAGTGATTCGTCTTTGTCTTTACCAGCGACAACCGCCAACACATCACGCTGTGCTGCTGCTTCAAGTTCGTCGCGCAAACGTGCAACCCCTGGACGAATTCGTGAGAGCACTGACGAACCACATGATCCACAAATACGCGGACGTGTCGCCCCACAAGCTCCGCAGTCGAGTCGTCCCGTCACTTCTTCGACCATGGCTCCTTGGCATACTTCGCAACGCGTGAGCGCATTGCAGGTACGGCAAGCCAGCAAACGAGCCTGACCCTTCGTATTCAAGACACAGGCAACACGTACATCTGCGTGGCGCAAATAGGCAATGAGTTCAGACGACAGCATTGAACGTTTCCACGGCTCAAGTTCACTTTGGTCAACAACCTCAACATGGGGCCAAGCTGCTTTTTCACGTTCTGGCGATGGTGCCACCAATGCTCGCCCGGCCAAACCGACAACGCTCGGACATGGCGAAACTAAAAGCAATGGAGCCTCGGCACGACGGCAACGTTCGGCGAGAACATCACGCGCATGCCACGTTGGCGCACGTTCTTCTTGAAGTGATTCTTCATGTTCGTCAAGTACGACCGCGACTTTGAGACCTGGGCAGGGAGCAAATGCGGCAGAGCGAGAGCCAATGACAACATCAACACCACCACGAGCGAGAGCCCATTCTTCGGGCATCAAAGCAACCGAGACCCCAGTCCGACGGAGTCGATGCGCCAAAAGATTTGCCGAGTCAACCGACGCACACACAACCAATGTTGGGCCTATTCGCGCCGCAGCCAACAACGCAGGCATCTGATCGGCACTTGGTGGCAAACGCAAAACTCCCCCACCCTCGGCTAAGAGTTTGGTTGCTGCTGGCGACACCGGTTCGGCCAACACCTTGGTTCGACGTTGTGGCGCAGGACGAGTCACAACCGTGTTTGGTGATGCGGTCACCAAAAAAGGTCGCAACCGCGAAGCACACCAGCGAATTGAAGCCCACTGACACAACGCGAGCATTTCTGCATCGGGCCCGATACCACTTGACTTATCAATTGCCTTCAACTTGTCAATCGACATACCTTGTGAAGGTGCACCTAGCGAGACGACCCAGCCACCGACGCGACGACCATTCAACGAAACACGAACGCGTGAACCAATCTCAATGATCGCCACAAGTTCGGTGGGCACGACATAATCAAAGACACGATCAAGACCAGTTAGGTCTGGCACAACGCCAGCAATCACTGCTTCGTGAACGACCGCTTCGGCCGTCATGCCAATATCAATCGACAGGTATCGACGTTCGACTCAGCGGCCGAGCGCAGCAGAGAATTCGGACAAGCGGGACAATTTCTCCCATTCAAAATCTGCCAACTCACGACCGAAGTGACCGTAGGCAGCAGTCTGCTGATAGATCGGACGCTTCAACTGCAAGTCGCGCACAATGGCGGCGGGACGAAGGTCGAACGTGGCTCGAACTGCGGCTTCGATCTTTTCAACGGCAACTTTTTCGGTTCCGAAGGTCTCGACCAAAATGCTCACGGGATGAGCCATACCGATTGCGTAAGCAACTTGCACTTCGCAACGATCAGCAGCGCCAGAAGCAACGACGTGCTTGGCAACCCAACGAGATGCGTATGCAGCCGAACGGTCAACCTTGCTCGGATCTTTACCGCTGAATGCGCCGCCGCCGTGACGACCCATACCACCGTAGGTGTCAACGATGATCTTGCGACCGGTGAGACCAGTGTCGGCGTGTGGTCCACCCAAAACGAACTTGCCAGTTGGGTTAATGAAAATTGAGTAATCGTCGTTCGCAAACTGCGCCGGAATCATGGGGCGAATGACTTGCTCGATGAGGTCGGGGCGAATCACCGTGTCACGGTCGATGCCTTCATCATGCTGAGTTGAGATGAGAACGGTCTTCAAGCGGACTGGCTTGCCATCTTCGTAATCGAAGGTGACCTGGGTCTTGCCATCGGGACGAAGGTACGGAACCGTTCCCGCCTTGCGAACATCGGCGAGACGCTCGGCCATGCGATGGGCAACGTGGATCGGAAGCGGCATGAGCACGTCGGTTTCGTTGCACGCGTAGCCGAACATCATCCCCTGGTCGCCCGCGCCGAGGGACTTGCCCTCGCGCTCGTCGACGCCGTGCCCGGCGACCTGACCGACGATGAGGTGCGCAAGGTCGGCCAGCTGCTGTCCAACGTCCTCGCCCCCGGCGACTCCTTCTGGCTCGCCGAGCGTCTCGCCAAGCCCGTAGCGCCGTTACCGCGCGCGGCATGTTGCGCTGAGTTGACCTTATGAGCCACATCTTCATCTCACCGCA
>JBEDJE010000039.1:0-6841 GCA_041172985.1 Actinomycetota bacterium | reverse complement strand
GTGGCGGAGGCAGTTGATTTCTTCTCTAATCAACCAGTCATCGCGCGACATATGCAAACTTTGGTTGATGTCGGATTGGGTTATGTCAGGCTGGGTCAGTCAGCGCCGACGTTGTCGGGCGGAGAAGCCCAACGTGTCAAGTTGGCTTCCGAACTAGCAAAGCGCAGTACTGGTCACACGATTTATCTCTTAGATGAACCGACTACTGGATTGCATTTCGAAGACGTACGACGCCTTCTCACCGTTTTATCGCGACTCGTTGATCAAGGAAACACAGTGTTGGTCATTGAACACAGTCTTGACGTGATTAAGACAGCCGACTGGATTATTGACTTGGGCCCCGAGGGCGGCAGTGGCGGCGGTTTGATTGTTGCTGAAGGTGCACCCGAGGTCGTGGCGAAAACCAAGGGTAGTTACACCGGTCATTATCTGAAGCCGATGTTGGGTATTTGATCGAGTTGTAGAACTCGCGTCATCATGGTCACCCGTCCGCCCACTGGATCAATCCCAGAGTTACCTGGTTCGTATCAATTCAAAGACGTGCACGGTCGGGTTATCTATGTCGGCAAAGCATCAAACCTTCGTCAACGCCTATCTAACTATTTCCAAGACCCTGCTCAACTACACCCTCGTACCGCACAAATGGTGTCCACTGCTGAAACTGTTGAATGGGTAACGGTTCGCAACGAGGTTGAGGCCCTCATTCTCGAGTTCAGTCTGATTAAGCAGCACCATCCGAGGTTCAACGTACGACTACGCGACGATAAGAGTTATCCGTTTTTGGCTGTCACAACCGATGAGGTTTGGCCCCGAGCTGTTGTGATGAGAGGACGCACTCGTAAGGGCACTCGCTATTTCGGACCCTATCCACATGCGTACGCAATTAGAGACACTCTTGATTTGCTGTTACGAACGTTCCCTATTCGTACCTGTAGTCCAGGCAAGTTCAATCAACACAACAAATTGGGTCGACCGTGTTTGTTGTTCCACATAGAGAAGTGCAGTGGCCCTTGCGTCGGAGAAGTGTCGCAGGTTGATTATTCGTTGATGGTGAAAGATTTCTGCGACTTTCTTGATGGCGATACAGATGAGGTGATCGCCAAGCTCCAACAAGACATGGCTGATGCGTCAGCGGCTCTTGAGTATGAGAAAGCCGCAAGGCTACGTGACCGTTTGCATTCGGTGTCAAAGGCGATCGAGAAGCAACAAATCGTCGGTGAGAAGAGCGAAGATATTGATCTGATCGGTATCGCCCAGGACGAATTGGAAGCAGCGATCCAAATTTTCTATGTTCGCAAAGGACGAGTCGTCGGACGCAAAGGATTCATTCTCGACAAGGTTGAGGATCTTTCTCAATCCGGACTTATCGATCGAATCATTGAAGCTTTGTACGGAGATGAGCCGGTTCTAGGTGTACCGAAAATTGTTCTCGTGCCCGATTTTCCGCTAGCTATGGCCACGTATGAAGAGTGGTTGAGTTTTCAACGTGGTTCTAAAGTTGAAATTCGTATACCTCAACGCGGCGATAAACGCGAACTTCACGAATTGGTGACGCGAAATGCGACGGAAGAGTTCGTTCGTCATCGAATGAAGAGATCAGCAGATCACAACGCCCGCAGCAGGGCGCTGACAGAACTGCAAGACCTTCTGGGTCTGCCAGAAGCTCCGTTACGCATTGAGTGCTACGACATGGCGCACCTTCAGGGCACCGATTATGTCGGCTCAATGGTAGTGCTCGAAGATGGCTTGCCAGCAAAGCGGGAATATCGTCGCTTCAAGGTTAAAGAAGTACCTGGCAACGATGATTACGCCGCCATGGAAGAAGTTCTGATGAGGCGGTTCACAGCGTATATAGAAGAACGTGAGCAACCGATCGAGACAGACGAGTTAACGGAGCAACCGAAACCACGAACGAAGAGGTTCGTGTATCCACCTCAGCTTCTTCTCGTTGATGGAGGCAAAGGCCAGCTAGCAGTGGCTGAACGAGTGTTGAAGAATCTTGGATTAGATCTCGAGATTCCGGTTGCTTCATTAGCTAAGAGATTCGAAGAGGTTTTTATCCCAGGACAATCTGAACCCGTTGAAGTGCCTCGGGGTAGCGAAGCATTGTTTATGCTTCAACGAATTCGCGATGAAGCTCACCGTTTCGCTAATTCGTTTCATCGCGAGCTACGAGACAAGCGAATGGTGACGAGCGCTCTTGATGGAATCCCAGGATTGGGTGAGGCTCGGAAGAAGAGAATTGTCAAAGCCTTTGGTGGAGTCAATGCTGTCAAGAAAGCTTCTCTAGATGATTTGCAAGGGCAGACGTGGTTGCCAGAGGACGTGGCGCTGGCGATTTTCAACAAGTTTCACCAATCTTGAATTAAAAGTGAACGATCCTTGATTTAGAAGTGAACCAGAATTTCGGTCCGAAACTTTTCGTACGAGTCGAGACGGGATTGTGAGTCCTTCCCCAAGGTGAAGTCGGGAATGATGATCTCGTGGTATCCCAGGGCAATCAATTGTCCGATGTGATCAACGATGTGGTCATTTGAACCGATGATCGATCGATCGCTCGGCGCTATTTTGGTCAGTTTTTCAACCAATGATTGATCGTCAGCAAAAAAGAACATCGCTTGCACGGATTTGTGAATGTCTTGGCTATCCCGGCCGACTGCACCGCACGCCTGCTGAAACGTTTGTATTCGCTCCGTCGCCGTAGCTACATTGCCCCAGGTGTTCCACTCGTCGGCATAACGCGAAGTAATTTTAGACATTCGCGGACCGCCAGTTCCGACCATGATCGGAAGCTTGCTTTGTACTGGTTTGGGTTGACAAGTTGCGTCTGTGATTGAAAAGTGTCGACCAGCGAAGTTGGTTCGGTCGTTAGTCAACATTGACACGATGATCTGTATCGCCTCTTCGAAACGGTCAACTCGGTCTTTCCCTTCAAGCAGGTCAACCCCGTAGGCAAGATGCTCATTGATTTGCCATCCAGCACCGATACCGAGGGTGAGGCGCCCATGAGAGATTTGATCAATCGTTGCAGCAGTGTTGGCCAACACAGTTGGATGTCGAAAGGTGGTTGGCGAAACCAACGATCCAATGCGCAACCGTTCAGTGACCGCGGCTATCGCTGCAATCATGCTCCAACATTCAAAGACATCACCATCTTTGGTGGTTCCAGTTTCGTCGTTTGGCATGAAGTGATCGGCGTACCACAACGAATACCATCCGTTTTTATCCGCATAGACGGCGAGGTCACGAACGTCTGTCCATGAGCGCTCGGGAGACGGCCAAACGGAGAACTTCGTTGAAGAATCTTTATTTGTAGGCACAGGCAAAGGGTAGTCGTGTCGTAACCTCGGTGTGTGGCTTCTGATTCTTCGTTTCGTTCTACCGAAAACACTTTGTGGGAAGACAACGCACAGTGGTGGATCAACGGTTTTACTGACGGTGCAGATGCTGAATATGAAGAGCAAATCTTGCCGTTAGCGGCTGAAGAACTTCACGGGATGAACGATGTTCTTGATGTTGGTTGTGGTGATGGTCAGGTTTCACGTTTGGTCAAAAGGCTTGGTGCACGATTTGTCGCGGGGATTGATCCAACGTGGAATCAGGTGACGGTTGCATCTGAACGAGGTGGAGGATTACACGTCAGTAAAGCCGGCGCCGATGGTCTCCCATTCTTTGATGAAAGTTTTGACGCTGTTGTTGCTTGCTTGGTTTTTGAACATATACAAGATGTTGACACCGCAATATCCGAAGTTGCACGTGTTCTTCGGCCAGGCGGTCGCTTCTGTTTCTTCTTAAATCATCCTCTACTTCAAACGCCCGGAAGTGGTTGGATAGATGATCAAATTCTTGATCCGCCAGAGCAGTATTGGCGTATCGGCCCGTATCTCATTGAGCAGGAATCAAATGAAGAAGTTGAAAAGGATATTTTTATTCCCTTCATCCATCGGCCATTGAGCAGATACATGAACGCTCTCATCGAAAATGGTTTGTACGTGCAACGCATGCTCGAGCCTGCGCCTCCTCCTGGATTTTTAGCTCGAGCAGCAGAATATGAAGATGCGTCGACTATCCCTCGTTTGCTGTACTTGCGTTCAGTGAAACTAGATGTCTAATCAGCGTCTGCTGAAAATAGGGGTGCAACTTCAGACCCACGAAGTTGCACCACCTATGTACCTTGAGGTTGTACAAGGTGCCCTAGATATTGGAGTTGACTCTGTCTTTCTGTGGGATCATCTCGTGCCTTTCACGGGGAAACAAGACGATGTCGCTTGGGATACCTGGTCACTTTTGGGCTCGGTCGCGCCTTTGTTTCGTGATCGCGAAAACCAGTTGGGCGTTCTCGTGTCTCCGTTATCGATTCGAGAGCCGGCGGTCTTGGCCCGCTCGGCGGCGACCATCGCGCATCTGGGCAATGGTTCATTTATTCTCGGCGTTGGAGCAGGCGGCTTTGAACACGACGATCGCTTGACCGACGCGCCAAGAGACTTGTCCAGTCGGATGAGATTGTTTGATCGGAGATTGCAAGCTCTGTGCAGTGAAGTCGGTCGTTTGAACGCTCAGTTAGGTACCGACATATCAATTTGGGTCGGTGGTTCGGGTGAACGGGTCACCATTCCGTTGGCTGTGAAGTACGCAGACGGCTGGAACGGGTTTGGTCCTGCGTCTGAATTCGCATTGAAAGCTGGCAAATTAACGCAACATGATTTGGATCTCAGCGTGTTGCTGACTCCTAAAGACCTTAAGAATGATCTAGTCGAATACTTTGAAGCGGGGGCTCGACATGTGATTCGAAGTCTTCGACCGAACCAAGATTTGAATTTTGATCTCGAGATCATCTCGGCAATGATCTCTGAGCGCGACCAAATGATGGGTAGTTTGTAGCCGTGGCCGACATTTTGGTGATTACAGGTCTTTCGGGGGCCGGTCGTTCTGCGACGGCTGCTGTTCTTGAAGATCTTGGTTGGTATGTCGTGGACAACCTTCCCACTTCGTTGGTGGACACGATTGTTGAGTTAGCCAGTGTCCCAGGGTCAGAGATTGATCGACTGGCCCTGGTGGCGGGTCGCCAACATCTTGAACTGATGCCGAAAGTTGCGGCAATGCGTGCTCAGGGACACCAGGTGCGAGTGGTGTATCTCGATGCCACCGATGCCGAACTAGTCAAACGATACGAATCATCGCGCCGTCGTCACCCGCTCGATTCAGAAACCAACGGTTTGTTAGAAGCGATTCAACGCGAACGGCACCTACTTGAACCCATGAAGGGCGATTGCGACCTTGTCATCGATACGACTGAGCTCAATGTTCACCAACTCAAGACAAAGTTGGTTGGGGCTTTTGAAGTTTCGGCTCTTGAGCGTCTTCAAGTTTCGGTCGAATCTTTTGGTTTCAAACACGGTTTGCCACTTGATGCTGACATCGTGATGGATGTTCGGTTTCTTCCTAACCCCCATTGGGAGGAAGAATTGCGTTCGCTGACAGGACTCGATATTCAAGTGCGAGATTTTGTCTTAGAGCGTCAAGAATGTTCAATTTTCGTCAACGGGCTCGTCGCTCTCCTTGAATCGGTACTTCCGCATTACGCCGCAGAGGGAAAGAGCTACCTGACGATCGCCATTGGCTGCACGGGAGGACACCACCGATCTGTGGCAGTCGCCGAAGAGATTGGTTCTCGACTACGCCTGGCTGGCCAGCCCGTTCGGGTTTCACACCGAGATATTTCTCGTTGATATTTCTCGTTGAAGGCTTTCCCCAAGGGTCTTTTGTCATGTCTCGCGTCTTGAAAGGCTGAGAAATCCTTTTCTCGGTCGCCTCGCAGACTAGGTTTTAGACGTCTCTTGGACACTTGTTATTAATAGTCGTCGTATATCGAAAGGATCGCCATGACTGTGCGAGTTGGTATTAATGGATTTGGCCGTATTGGTCGTAACTTTTTCCGAGCGGTTCAGGCTCAAGGAGCCGACATCGAGATCGTTGCTGTCAACGACCTGGGATCGGTTAAAACGATGGCTCATCTTTTGAAGTACGACTCGGTGATGCGTCAGCTTCCTAACGACATCAAAGTATCGAAGAACGGCATCAGTGTTGATGGTGTTGAAATCAAGGTACTCAGTGAACGCGATCCGAAAAATCTTCCATGGGGAGAACTGGGCGTCGACGTCGTCATCGAGAGCACTGGTTTCTTTACTAAGCGCGATGCAGCTGCCGCCCATCTTGAAGGTGGCGCTCCTTTGGTCATTGTGTCGGCTCCTTGCGATGGTGCAGACGCCACATTCGTTTACGGCGTGAACCACAAAGATTTTGATTTCAAAACGCAGAAGGTCATCTCGAACGCATCGTGCACAACGAACTGTTTCGTTCCGATTGTCAAAGTTTTGGATGATGCTTTCGGCGTTGAGCAGGGTCTCATGCAGACAGTTCACGCCTACACCGGCGACCAGTCGCTGGTTGACGGTCCGCACAGCGACCTGCGTCGTGCGCGTGGTGCAGCAATCAACATTGTTCCGACAAACAGCATGAAGGGCAAGCTTGACGGAACATCGTTGCGTGTCCCGGTTCCGACCGGATCGATCGTTGACTTCACCGCCAACTTGAAGAAGGCGGCAACAGTTGACGAGATCAACGCGGCCTTTAAGAAGGCTGCTGCATCTGGGCCGTTGAAGGGTGTTCTTCGTTACACCGAAGACCCGATCGTCTCGAGCGACATTGTTGGCGATCCGCATAGCAGCATTTTTGATGCGGGGCTCACGATGAGTTTGGGCAAGATGGTCAAAGTTTTGTCGTGGTACGACAACGAATGGGGCTACAGCAATCGCCTCGTCCAGATGACATTGTTCGCTGG
>JBEDJE010000038.1:0-6553 GCA_041172985.1 Actinomycetota bacterium | reverse complement strand
GAATTGTTCCAAGCCCAGGGCACCAATTCACGGGCGCTTCGGAGAGATACGCAAGGCGACGTGCATCAATGGCAGAACGGCGGTCGGCTTTGTTCAATTCGCTCCATGTACGACCATCGGGCGTGGCTATTGAACCGTCGGCATAACCCTGTTCGAGTTCATCAATGGGGCGAGCGCGCTTCTCGTTCTCGTCGTACCAACTGTTGAACACCTTTAAGAAAATCCATTGCGTCCAACGGTAGAAGTTTTCGTCAGTCGTGCTGACGCTTCGCCGTGCATCGTGACCAAGTCCGAGGCGACGCAGTTGACGACGCATGTTTGCAACGTTGGCTTCGGTGTTGACGCGAGGGTGAACGCCAGTCGCGATGGCATGTTGTTCGGCTGGTAATCCGAAACTGTCGTAGCCCAGTGCATGAAGCACGTTGTAGCCAGTCATGCGCTTGTATCGCGCGTAGACATCGGTGGCGATGTACCCGAGTGGGTGACCGACGTGTAAGCCGGCACCACTTGGATACGGAAACATGTCAAGGACGAAAAGTTTCGGTCGACCGGCAACCTTTGCAAGGTCTGCTAGTGGTCCGGCGGGATTGGGCGCCTCATATGTGCCATCAGATTCCCACTGATCTTGCCAGCGCTGTTCGATGTCTGAGGCCAACGATGCGTTGTAACGCAATCGGGGGGTCACGCCACTTTGGGTAGATTCGGGCGAAGAGTGGTCGGGTGTGCTCGCAGACATAACACCCCAAGGATATGGGCATTAGCCCTGCTGGGGACTCTTTTGGGGTTCAAGAAGCACGGACGTAGCGCTAGAACACCAAGTGAAGGGTCTCGGGCGACTAATTTTTCCCCGTCGCCATGAATAACTCGCCCGATCTTCCAAATACCAGTTCACGATTTGACGAAGAGCATGCTCTGAGTCGAGTTCGTCGAGACGCAGTCACTCGTCAATTGCCCACAGGTTCGGTGATCGAGCGTCTGGAGAAGTCAGCAGACGCTCCAACGGGAGTCCGATTCGTCGGTCAAAGTATTGCCCCTGTTGACGGACCATCGTTTATTTCGTGGCGTGAAATTCACGATGACGCCCGAGGCGTAGGCGCGGCTTTGCAGGCCATGGGAATTGTGCCGGGCGATCATGTGGCGATTCTTGGCCCAACAAGCCGCGAGCTGATGACGATCATTCGTGGTTGCTGGCTTGCTGGAGTTGCGAGCATGGTGTTGCCCTTGCCGATGCGAATGGCATCGCTTGATGCGTTCATTGAAAGCACGCGGTCACGTATTCGTCACGGCGAAGCGAAACTTGTGTTGATCGACGATCAACTGGCCGCTTTTTATCAAACGATTCCCGGCGATCCACCAACAATGCCGATGGCGGCAGTGATGCCAGGACCGGGCAAGCCATCTGGTGAACGTTTGGAATTGCCTGCCAACGATCCCGAGCGATTGGTGATTTTGCAATACACAAGTGGTTCGACTTCAGAACCAAAAGGCGTGATGATTCCCGATCGAGTTTTGACGGCGAATGTTGATGCAAGTTGTGCTGCTGCCGAACTTGACACGAACGAAGTCATGGTGTCGTGGCTTCCGCTCTATCACGACATGGGACTTGTTGGCTTTTTGTCGATCCCGATGTTGAACGGAGTCCAGTTGGTACAGGCAGCACCGCAAGACTTCATGGCGCATCCTGGTCACTGGATGGAATGGATTAGTGATTGGAAAGGAACTGCAACTGCAGGGCCAAACTTTTCATGGGTGCTTGCGACACGAGCGCTCAAGCGCGCCACCGATCTTGATTTGTCGTCACTCACCTTGGCGCTTTCGGGTGCCGAACCAGTCGACCCGCAAGCTGTTGATGCGTTTGTGAAAGCCGCCGAACCATTCGGATTGTCGGCGGGAAGTATCTTCCCGGCCTTCGGTATGGCCGAGGTGGCAATTGGTGGAGCGTTCCCACCGCGTTATCGCGGTTTGAAGTGCGACACCGTCGATCGCATTGTCATGGAGCGTGAGCGAATTGCGCGACCAGTGAATGCGACTGATGACGATGAAGTCACGGTGCGTCGATTGCCGCTTCTCGGTAAAGCTGTTCCTGGTTTAGAAATGAAAGTGGTGGATCCAACGACTCGAGAGGTTCTGCCAGAGCGTTATGTCGGCGAACTGTTGTTGCGGGGTACCAGCGTGACTCCTGGTTACTACAAGCGACCTGAAGCAACCCGAGATATGTTCCATGAAGGCTGGCTATGCACTGGTGACTTGGCTTATTTGCTTGATGGAGAACTGGTGATCTGTGGACGTATCAAAGATGTGATCATTGTCGGTGGTCGCAATGTATTCCCCGAAGATATTGAACGCGCCGTTGGCGAAATTGAAGGTGTGCGTAATGGCAACGTGATTGCCTTTGGTGTCGATGGATACAAGGGTAAAGAAACTGTGATCGTTGTTGCCGAAGTGAAATCAGATCAACTCGACCAAGTTCGCCAGGCGATTCACCATTCGGCCCTTGAAGTATCGGGTCTTCCGCCACGTGACATCATGCTCGTTAAACCCGGGACTCTGCCCAAGACGAGTAGTGGCAAGTTGCAGCGGGCTAAATGTCGCGAGTCTTATTTGTTGGGCGAACTTGAACTAGTTGATTAAGGATTCAGATTGCGCAAAGCCACCGCGGTTGTGATGGCTTGTGGTGAGGTGTCTACGTGACCACAGGTGAGAGCAACGAATTGATCGGGGTCGTCGGCAACTTTGGTCAAATTGCTGAGTGCGGCCAAATCGAGTGTGTTGGTGCAATGCACATCTATTGGTTGCGAATCAAGGGCTTGTGAAGTCAGGCAATAAGAAAACATTGTTGCCGAGGCGGCAATGACGGCCACCAAACTATTGACTCTGATTCGTGTCGTCCACATGCAGAACACACTCTGAACGAGCCTTGATGGTTAGGTCGTCAAGCCCATCTTGACATTCTCTAGACGAATGAGAAAACGAGAGATCGTGACGTCAGGCTGATTGCAAGGCCGACATGACCTTGCTCCAGCGCTCGGGATCGCTGCTGTACGGCGCATAAAACGAAATGCGTTGAATGACATCGCCATAACGGTGGTTCAATTCGGGTGCGATCTGCTCGGGGAGTCCGACAACGGCAAATGTGTTGAGTATCTCATCGGTGATCAGAGTTCCCATCTTGTCCCATTCGCCCTGCTTTGATAGCGCGTTCAGTTGATCTTGAACTTCGCCCCAACCGTGCATTTCAAGAACGGGACGATACGCCGGTGTTGAACCATAGAACGCAATTTGTTTGCGCGTACCAATTGCGGCGCGTTCAAGTTCGGCTTCGTTGTTGCCAGTCACGACGAAACTCGGGCCGACGATTTCGAAACCTTCCATGGTCTTGCCAGCTTTGGCGCGGCCGCGCTCTAAAGCAGGAATGGTGACTTCGCGCAGATACTTCTCGGTGGTGAAGCCGTGACAAATAAAACCGTCACAAACTTCGCCAGCAACCTCAGTCATTAACTCGCCGACACCCGCTAAGAAAATCTTGGGCTTTCCGTAAGCAGAGATATCACTTGCGGGAGGACTGAACATGGGGGTCATCAATGTGTGGGTATAGAACTCTCCGCGAAATTCGAGTTTGTTGCCAGTGAGCCAGGTGTCCCAAATGGCGTGAATTGCTAAAACCATTTCGCGCATGCGCGCGGCGGGCTTGCTCCAGGGCATGCTGAAGCGCTTGGTGATGTGGGGCTGAATCTGGCTACCTAAGCCGAGAATGAAACGGCCTTGCGAATATGCCTGCAAGTCCCAAGCGGTGTTGGCGAGGGTCATTGGGCTGCGAGCAAACGCGACAGCGATCGAAGTGCCAATTTCTAACTTGGTGGTGTGCTCGGCTGCGAGCAGCAAAGGCAAGAAAGGATCGTGATTCGTTTCAGCGGTCCAGGCCCCGGAATATCCAGCAGTCTCTGCTTCTTTCGCGGTCTTGATCGCGTCATGCAAATTGGCGCTGATGCCTCCGTCTACCTTCATGATGTTCCTCCGAGTCGAAATCAGCCGCTCACACGATCGGCTGATTTCAAACTAGTCGGAGACGTACTCGTCGGACTAGGGGAGATCGGGGTTGGCGTTGCGCAAGAATGCTTCGAGTTCGGCAGTCATTTCCTCGGGCGATGGAATGTCCTGCTCAGTCATGAGTGGCTTTTGGGGATCGGTGCTGGCATTTTGAATCAAGGCGTCGTAGGCGACCTCGAGTTTTCCGACCATTTCGGCATGTTCACTATTTCGCGACACCATGCGATCGAGGCGTTCGCGTTGGATCACTGATTCTTGTTCGAGTGCAGTTCCGTCAAAGTGGAGATCGGCAACCGGAACGAGGCCTCGCAAAATCGCGAGCGACGCAGCGGGATAGGTCATGCCGGGAATGTATTGCGGAACTTGAGCCCACACGCTGATCGAGGGGATACCGCAATCGTGAAGAACTTGTTCAAGAACTGCAGTCATGCCAGCGGGGACGTCAACAGTGCTTCGTAAAAAGGCAATCTTGTTCAGCAATTCAGTCGTTGGAGTTGTGCACGACAAATTGCTTGGACGCGTGTGTGGAGTGGGGAAGGGGTATGCACCGAGTCCGACCATCATCGAAACGTTCATGCGCACGCACAATTCACGAACTGCAGCCGAAAATCGGTTCCATGCAGAGTCGGGTTCGTGGCCACGCAAAATCAACAGATCGCGACCGTTGTTGTCTTTGCCCGCGTACATGCCGATTGATGGCCAATCAATTCCGTTATTGCGTCCTTCGCGAATCTCCATTGTTGGACGGCGAGCGCGATAGTCGATGAAGACATCGGGATCAAAAGTTGCGACTGGTAATGGATCAATTTGGCTTTCGATTGCCGACATTGCATCGTTCGCGGCACCAGCGGCATCAATCCACCCTTGCAACATCACAATCAAAATCGGTGAATTGAGCGAAGGAAGTTCGCCGTGCAATTCAACATCGCGAATTTCGCTGTTCATGTCACCAGGCATGTTGCTCGTCATTTCAGGCGACTCAACATGTCTTCAGCTTTGGCGGCTGCACCAAGTACTTGTTGATTGAACGGCTCAAGCTCGGCAGGGTCACGTTGACCCAAAGCTCCACCGAGATAACGCGAGTACACGCCCTCGAGAATGCAGACCAGTTTCCAATAAG
This sequence comes from Actinomycetota bacterium, assembly GCA_041172985.1. Taxonomy (GTDB): domain Bacteria; phylum Actinomycetota; class Acidimicrobiia; order Acidimicrobiales; family Ilumatobacteraceae; genus Casp-actino8. The sequence continues at coordinate 1,386 of JBEDJE010000038.1, read as the reverse complement.
CGAAGGTTGTATAGAAATCGAGTTGCGAAATATCGCGACCACTGACCTCGGCGTAACGCTGGGCAAGATCGGCGCGATCAAGGAAACCAGGTGCCGAACAGGCTGATCCATTCCATGCCGACGCATCGTCGCCGGGGCCGGTCCAGTACACCATCAACAAGCCGAGGTCGGCCATCGGGTCACCGAGGGTGCAAATCTCCCAGTCAAGAACTGCAATGACTTGTCCGGTGGCATCAACCATGCAGTTATCTAAGCGATAGTCGCCATGGACGAGCGTTGCTGGACCCTGTTCCGGAATACGTGCCATCAGTTCATCATGGACTCGATCAACACTTGGCAGATCGCGGGTCTTTTGTTGATTCCATTGTCCGTACCAACGCTTGAGTTGACGTGCGATGTATCCCTCGTGTCGGCCGAGATCGCCAAGGCCAACTGCTTCGGGTCTGACAGCGTGAATCGCGGCCATGGTGTCAACGATGGATTCGCTGGCACGCTGACGCGCATCAACGCTGAGAAGTCGTTCTGCTGCTTCGCGTTCGCGAATGACGAGTCCGTCAACAAATGACATGACATAAAACGGAGCACCGTTGACTTCGAGGTTGTCGCAAAAGCCGACCGCGGGCGCAACTGGAACAGAGGTGCCGCTGAGGGCGGCAATGATGCGATGCTCGCGACCCATGTCGTGAGCACTGGCCAACACGTGACCAAGTGGTGGACGACGCAAGACAAACTGGCGACCGTTACTGCCGGTCACTTTGAAAGTGAGATTGGAGTGTCCTCCAGCGATGACGTCAAAAGTGAATGGGCCGGCGGCACCCGCAACATTGGATTCGAGCCAATTGGTGACCTTGATGACGTCGAGGCCGGGGATGCTGGGCGATTCGCTACTCACACCCCCGTACGGTATCCACGAACCGCCGATCTTTTGTGCTCGTAGAACGGTCAAAGTTGCTCACGAGGTAGCGTCAAGGTATGGCTATTGACGTCACCGAAGAGACATTTGAGACCGAGGTCTTGGCCCGATCGGCCATGGGTCCGGTATTGGCTTATTTGTGGACTCCACGCAGTGAGGCTTGTGTCAATTTTGGCCAGGTTTTAGAGGCAATTATCGATTCAACCCAAGGCAAGGTTTTGCTCGCACGAATCAATGTGGATGAAAATCCTGGAGTCGTGCAGGCATTTCGGGTGCAGGCAGTTCCTGCGATGTTCGCTCTTCGAGATGGCTCAATCATGGGTGAATTTCAGGGCCCACTCACTGATGTGGCGGTTCGTCAATTCGTCGAGCAGATGCTTCCGACCGCTACTCAAGAACACATCAATGATTTGCTGAGTCGTGGCGATGAACAAAGTCTGGTGGCAGTTCTTGAAATCGAACCAGGTAACGAA
>JBEDJE010000037.1:0-7047 GCA_041172985.1 Actinomycetota bacterium | reverse complement strand
GTGGTATCAACTGCAGGTCTGGCAGTGCGTGAACTGATTGAAGAGCGCACCAACGAATTGACTCAACGGGCATGGCAGTCGTTTGGTTTTGCAAACACAGAACGGTTGTTGAACATGGTCGAACCCATCGGTGATCGCCTAATGAAACGTATCGACGACACTGCTGGGCCGAACTGGATGCCGGCAGCGCGCGAACGACGTCCGTAGAACATCGCCCGCCTATATAGCGTCAAACACACTGTGCAATAATGGCAGTATGACTGTCACAACTCTTGATGTTGATCGTAAACAATTATCGACAACGCGAATCTTCGCTGAGCCAGATCGACCATTAGTAGATGGTGAAGTGCGCGTTTCTGTTGAACACTTCGCGCTGACGTCAAACAACATCACATACGGCGTCTTTGGTGACGGCATGCGGTACTGGGATTTTTTCCCCTCGAATCAAGACACAGGAAATCAAAGCTGAAGTGATTGATTCACGGATGCCAGCTGTTGAAGTGGGTCGTCGTATCTATGGATATCTGCCCATGAGTACCGATCTCATCGTGAAGCCAGGTCGCGTTGACGAACGTGGTTTTGTGGACACATCAGAACACCGCTCGGCGATGGCGGCTACATATAACCGTTACATGTTCACCGACCACGACCCCACGTATCGTGCCGACCGTGAAGCTCAGCAGATGGTGTTATGGCCACTCTTTATGACGTCATTCATGATTGATGATTTCCTCGGACAAAATGTTCTCGAGGAAGATGCGTCGAGCATTGCAACTGTCGTCATTTCAAGTGCTTCGAGCAAGACCGCTATAGGCGCGGCATATTTGTTGGCTCGACGAACTGGAGTCACCGTTATTGGTTTGACCTCAGCGAAAAACGCAGATTTTGTTCGCTCCCTTGACTGTTATCACCGTGTTGTCACTTATGACCAAATGAGTGATCTTCCATCAGGAACCGCTTCAGATATCTCTGCGTACGTGGATATTGCTGGCGACCGTTCGGTAACACACAGCGTTCACGCTCATTTCCAAGACGACCTGTCGTACAGCATGGTTGTCGGTAGTACCCACTGGGATGCGCCAACTGCAACAGGTGGGGGACTTGCCGGACCGAAGCCGGAGTTTCTCTTTGCGCCATCACAAATTGCGTTACGTTCCAAAGAGTGGGGGCGCGAAGGTCTAGATCAACGCGTCGGTGAATCATGGAATCGTTTTTCTGAGTGGACAGGTAGCTGGATGAAAGTTGAACAGACCGCCGGTGCCGTTGCAGTTGAAAAGCTTTATCAAGAACTACTTGCTGGTCGAGTTGACCCAACGGTGGGTCACGTCTGTTCGATGCGCTCGTAGGTATTCGCCCTGTATAAACAAAAGAGCCGGGTCACGGTTTCCCGTGCCCGGCCCTGTTGAGGGGTTATTTATTGTTGACGCGTATCAGGCGCGCAGACCCTTTTGGATTGCGCCGAATACTGCATCCTTGAGCGGAATCATGCCGCAGATGACTGCGCCATTGACCACGATGTTCTTCCAGTCGTCAGTCCATGATGCGCCCCACATACCGAGTGGGTAGGCCTCAAGGAGCCAAACAATCAGAATTGAAATGCCCAGGGTCAAGTTTGCTCCGATGATCGGGAGCTTCTTGATGGTGTCGCCCACTCCGACCGTGGTCAGGATTGAGTTGAGGACGGTCATGACTGCTTCAAGCAGTACGGCCATAACGATGAGAATTGCAACTGTATACATTTTTTCTCCTTCGGTTGTGCCGTCTTTCGGGCGGCAGGTGCAAAGTATGAAGGGGTATACCAATTGTGGTGGATGTCACAGCAATACGCGCGTGAGCAGGTATTTTGCCTCCGGATACGGCTTGCTCATGTGACTATGTGCTGGACTGAAACAACGTTTTTAAGGAGGTCTAATGTCGATGATCATCATGCGTTACGACTTACGCATTCCGCCAGCTGGTTCACCAGCACATGGAGTGACCGCTTCTGGGCAATACGCTGCATGTCTTGAGCAGGTGAAATGGGCCGACCGCATTGGCCTCGACATGGTGGTGTTGTCCGAACATCACGGCACCGATGATGGCTTTATGCCTGCACCAATCACCCTGGCTGCGGCCGTGGCAGCAGCAACAGAACGTATTGGCATCAATATTTCGGCGGCCTTGGTGATCATGCACGATCCGGTTCGCCTCGCTGAACAAATCGCCACAGTTGATCTCATTGCCAAAGGTCGCATGAGCGTGATCTGCGGAACCGGTTATCGCCAAGAAGAGTTTGAAATGGCGGGTCTCGAATTTAAGAATCGCTTCAGCGCACTTGAAGAGTCCGTGTCGGTCATGCGACAGGCTTGGACTGGCGAGTACTTCAACTATCGCGGCCGCCAAGTGAAGGTTCGTCCGCTTCCGCATACTGCAGGTGGACCAATGTTGTTGATGGGTGGCTCAACACCGGTCGCGGCTCGCCGTGCCGCGCGTTTGCGTTGTTTCTTCTCAGCCGCAAACGACGATCAAGCAGTTGCTGATGCCTACAACGAAGAATGTGCCAAAGAAGGTTTTCAGGGATTCATTATGTTGCCGCAGAAAGCCCCTGGCTTTGTTCATGTTTCTGACGACCCCGAACGTGACTGGGTTCGCCTTGCGCCCTACGTGCTACACGAAGCACAGTCGTATGGTGCGTGGCAGCGGCCCGGACAATCGTCGGTCGTCCATGTGCACGATGCCGAAACAATTGAGAGTGTGCGGGCGAGTGGCGTCTATGCGATTGTGACGCCGGATGAATGTGTTGCTCTTGCTAAGAAATTCGGGATGCTCACGATGCATCCTTTGATGGGTGGCATCCCGCCCGAGTTGGCCCAAGAAAGTTTGGACCGACTCGAGCGGGATGTATTACCAATTCTCAGGCCACGCGGCGACGCTTGAAGCCAACGAGTGCCAAGCCGAGGGCAATAATTCCCAAGGCGAAAGGCATCTGATCTGATTCATTTCCAGTTGCTGGCAAGGTGTTGGCAGCAACACTGACGGGGGCAGTCGTGACGGCAGGTGAAGTGTTGGTTGTCGCTGGTGCACTCAAGGTGATCGTTGACTTGAATCCGAGACCACTGACCGGAGCAAACAACGACAAGGTGTGTGCTCCATTGGCGAGTCCGGCCGGAAGTGTTCCAGTCAGTGTCACTGAACCCGTGGAGTTGGCGGTGCCAGTTGCGATAACTGTTGGTGTGCTCGCCACAACCATCTGCACAGTTTCGAACGGTACGAAACCGCTGTAGGTGGCCGTGATTGATCCGCCTGCTGTGAGTCCAGTTGTGGTTGCAGTGATTGACTTTTCTGCCAGTGCAGTCAAGGTTGCTGCCGCGGGTGCGTCAGTGGGTGCTGAAGTTGGGTTGGCAACTCGTACTTCGTACATGGTGGTTGTGCCCGAAAGCTCGTTAGCAACAATCAACATGGGCTTGGCATTGGGGCTCGCAGCTGCAGGAACGAAAACCATTCCTTCAGGCGAGACGTCGTACGAGCCTGGTGTTGAGTTGTTGGCTGGGTTCAGGGCGAGACCTTCAAGTGCAGCGTTCTTGTAGCGAACGAATGATGGTGCTGTTGGGTTGCTCACGTCATAGACCATGATGCCGCCCATGCGCTCGAGTCCGACGAAGGCAAACGTCTGCGTACCGATAGTTCCGACAGCCAAGGCCTCTGGTTCAACACCTTTTGAAGTTGAGCGCCTGTCCATACGTCCAGGTTGACCTGAAACCATTAGTTGTGGAGTTGCTGCCGAATCGGACGAGTCAGAGTTGAAAGCGGCTGGGTAATCACGTAGCGCAATCTCCTCCAATTGCGACCCGCTGTCCCAGACCAATTCGCCAGACGAATTCCAGATCGAGAATGAACGTCCACCAAACGTGTACAAGTTTGTGGTGGTTCCAGAAACTGGGACTTTTGTTGGGAAGGCCAACGTTGTCTTCTGTACACCGAGTTTGTTATTGGCCTTGACGGTGTCGTTTGCCGTGTCCCAAAAGCTGGCGAAAGAATCGGTACCGGATGCGTCTGCGAATGTTGACTCCTCTTTAAAGCAGTCATAATCTCGAGCGTCACCTTCATTGGCGGTGAGTAGGAATGTCTCGCCATTGCGTTGCATTGAAGCAATAGTGTCGGGCAAATACATGCCCTTGAGCGGAACTCCAGCATACGAAATCGGGTTGGCCAAAGTGCCATTAGTGCCGCTGTCAACGTTGCTTCCGTCGTAGAGAAGTCCAGCAGCGCCCCAATCTTTGAAGCCGAGTGGTGCGACATCAAGAATGGTTTTGGTCACCAAGTCAACTATTGCGATGGCGTTTGCTTCTTGCAAAGTGACGTATGCACGAGTTCCAGCAGCATTGGTAGTGATGTACTCGGGCTCAAGATCTTGGGCAGCCGTCGATCCGGGGAAGAATACGCGTACATTTTCGGCGAGCAATGCGGTCTTGTCGAATGCAGAGAAGTCCAACACTGTGACGGTGGCACTAACTGCTCCGTTGGAAACATCAATGAGCGACACGGTTCCATTGGCGTCGCTCACAAGCGTTGGATCACTTTTTTCAGTTGCCGGTGTGTTTGCATTTTCAAGTGAGCAAATGGGTTCGCCTTCGCCTGCGACAAGAATCGTCTTCTTGTCGGGGGTAAACGAAACGTGGTCGGGAAGGGTTCCGACGCCAACAGTCTTAAGGATTCGTCCAGTGGTATCCATCAGGACGACCAATCCATTGCTAGCGGTCTGGCGACCATCGGCGCTCACAACCGGGGCGACGTCGACGGCAGCGGCGACAATTCCGTCACCGACGGTGACGCTCTGCACGCCGCGGCCGTAAACGCCCATGTCAACCGAGCGAACGAGAGTCGGCGTTGCTGGATTTTCCAAGTCCACGATGTCGATGCGATTCAGGGCGCCGTTATTGATGAATAGCTGCTTTGATGCAGAATCAAAAGCGACGATTTCAGAAGCATAAAGTCCGCCTAAACCGTTGTAGGTGCCAAGCGGAATGAGGTCGACGGTCGTCGTAGCCGTTGGCGGAGCTGCCAAAGTTGGATGTGCTCCAAAAAAGATTGTGGCTGCGGTGATTGAGGCGATTGAGCCTGCGAGCACTTTGCGCACCGAAAATTTCTTCGTTCTCTTCACTTGTTGTCCCACCTGTGTGTCACGACGATGCCTTATGCATCGGTCAGGCGAACTGTGTCAGAACAAAGTGAACGAAAACTTAAATGCGTTCAACAACAAATGCTCAGTTATATGAAGTCTTAACGGTATAGAAGTGAACACCAGGTGTCGCTAGATCGCAGACGAAATCACCGAGAGGATTGGCGAGAGACCACTGACGCTCGTAGAAAACGCATTGATGTACGAACTGAGGTGTTGGTAATGATCTTGCGTCAGATCGGTGACTGCGACGAGTCGGGTGCCATCAACGATGATGCGACACCCGGCCGTACCTTCATTGATCGCATTGAGTTCGCTGTAAAGCTCGACCGAGGGAATGACATCGTCAAGAATCTCGTATGTCGCACGGTACTTGTACTTCCCGAATCGGGATTCGTTAGGTAGCGCTGACAATTCGATGATCCCGTTATCGAGTTCGGGGAACATCAACGAAATCCGACTGCAGTCTTCCCAGACATAAGGAATGTCACCGACAACCTCATCGAGATCGTGGCCCCACTGTTGGACATTGGGGATAGTGGGGACATACATGGCCCAGTTTTCGCCGGCCAGTTTCATGTGGCGCACGCCTTCGGGAGAAATGTGAATCTTGATGGGTCCAAATTTCTCAGCGGCCATGGGATCGCGCAAAAGCTTCAAAATCGCCGAATGAGGAATATTGAAGGGCTTGAGTTCGACACCATCGGGCAACATGTCGAACTCTGCGGGCATGCGGTACTCGTGCACGCCGGCATCAACCACGGTCCAGTCAGACTGGAACACGAGTTGGCGGTTCTCGAAGTCGCAAAGGCAACGCATCGGAGTATTCATGCCATTGGCCATTCCGCCGGTGGGCCACACTCGTGCCGATGACAACATGGTCCACAATCCTGCGGCATCAACTGTTGGCGTGAAGATTGATTCGACGTGAGGAATGATTGGTGGGCACTTGGCGTTGGGGTTTTGTGAGACCGACATTGAGTAGGTATCGCTGCTGAGTGTGACCCAGTCGTCGCTCAAGGTGACGCTCATGTTGCTCGATGACACCGAGAATTTGCCCATTGTGACCAGGGCGTGTTCGGGGATTGGGAAGGCCCAAGATTCATCTTGTTCGATGCCAACTCGACCGAGTTCGTCTTCGCGGCTGAAGACCACAGTGGTAATGCCGTTCGCAGTAACCAACCATTCGCGCCATCCGCCGTGCGATGTGACCCAAATGGATGCACCGGCAATTTCGTTGAACTGCATCGGGGCCATGAACGTGGCCAGGAGTTCGAATTCACCTGGAGTAATGGTGAATGAAACGGATGGTTTGGTGGGAGCGGTTTCGGCGGTCATGTAGTCCTAACGATTGAGTGGGGCGGATATGTGCAGAGTCTCTTGTAGTTATTTCATGGTTGATTTATTCCGTGCATGATTTATTCCATACGTGATCTCCAGGCCCTGCTTTGGGCGATTGGGCCTACGGCCGAAGCTTTCAAAACATCACCTTTGGCGGCCTTGGTGAGTGACTTGATCGCCGCCTCGACATCAGAAACTTGATGAATGTGATTGAGTGCGACAATTCGCGCACATTCTTCGGTGAGATCAGAATGAACATCGTCCGTCTCGTCAGTGACATGACCGTCACAGATCCACAGCATTGGTTCGCCAGTTTTGCGACGTCTTAATGCGTAGAGCAATGCCGGTCCGTCGACCCCGTTGCCACCGTTGCCGGGAGGAACTTCGTCGACCACTTGACCGCGATCGGCTAGCACCCACAAGTTGGGCTTGCCTTGTGACCGAGGTTCGTGGCTGTAGCCAATGATGACGCAACCGGGTGCGGCTTCAATGATTCGCCAGAGATCGCCATCGGTGAGGCGCATGGAGCCTGATTGGTCAATCAGTAC
>JBEDJE010000036.1:0-9113 GCA_041172985.1 Actinomycetota bacterium | reverse complement strand
CGCCAAATGTTTTTCCGCCCGAACTTGTCGAAGGCGACGAGATTAATGACGATCTAACGAGCGTGGCTTTTGTTGAGACCAACAAAGAACAACACTGTTACGTCTGCAAAGTCAAGTACACGCTGATTCATTTCTTTTACGATCAACTGTGCCCCGAGTGCGCCGAATTCAATTACAACAAGCGTGGCGAAACGGCCGAGCTCACAGGACGAGTCGCTCTGCTCACAGGCGGTCGCGTCAAGATCGGCTACCAAGCCGGCATCAAGTTGTTACGCGCTGGCGCACACCTGATTGTGACGACGCGTTTTCCACGCGACTCGGCCATGCGTTATGCCGCCGAAGCCGACTTTGCCGATTGGGGTCACCGACTCGAGATCTATGGTCTCGACTTACGCCACACCCCAAGTGTTGAAGCCTTTTGTCATCACTTGATGACTAAATACGATCGCCTCGACTACATCGTCAACAATGCGTGCCAAACAGTTCGTCGACCACCAGAGTTCTATCGCCACATGATGGAACTCGAGAATGCTTCGATTACCGATATGTCTCCACATGTGCGCGAACTCGTGGGCGCCTACGAAGGTTTACGCGGCTACAACATGTTGCCTTCAGCCGAAGACGGAGCGCTCGAACTCGCCGGCCTAGCCCCCACAACTGCTCCAGGTATTACTCACTCGGCCGAGTTGTCTCAAGCCGAACTCATCGCCGAAGATCGAGACTTACCGTCGCACCTGTTTCCCGACGGCCAACTCGATCAAGACTTACAACAAATCGACTTGCGCGACCGCAACTCGTGGCGGCTCACATTGGCCGAAGTGTCATCGGTTGAATTACTTGAAACCCAATTAGCAATTAGTGAATGCTGTTGCACCATTCGTTTTGAATGCCCGTTTGAAACCATTGATGTTGCGCACCGATAATCGCGACAAGCACATCGTCAATGTCTCAGCAGTTGAGGGTCAGTTTTATCGCAAGCTCAAAACGACACGTCACCCGCACACAAATATGGCCAAGGCTGCTCTCAATATGATGACGCGCACATCGGCTGCCGATTATCACGCCGATGGTATTCACATGAACAGCGTTGACACTGGCTGGATCAATGACGAAGACCCCGCGCATTTGGCCGACCGCAAACGTTCAGAGCACCACTTCCATCCACCGCTTGACATTGTTGATGGTGCTGCCCGTATCGTTGATCCCATCATTGATGGCGCAAACACCGGCCAGCAGGTGTGGGGGCAATTCCTCAAGGATTAGTGGCGGTCTATTCGGCATTGGGTATGCCATGGGCATTCTCGATGGGTTACGCGAACAAGGCATCGATCTGTCAACGGCGCCGATGGTCGGGACCTCGGCTGGTTCGTGGGCTGCGGCCGCGACTGCGCTCGGCGTTGGCTACGAACAACTTGCGGCGCTTGACGTACCACGTTTCCCCAATCCCCGTTCGGGAGTGCTGTCTAATTCAGCACAACGAGTGTTTGGTAATGCGATGCGCGCCAATGTTCGCGCGATTGCCTGTGCCCTCCCCCGTTTGCGTCGTACCGAATTGGACGGTGCGAAATTTCCTTTATCAACCATCGTCGCTGCCTCGTCGGCGGTGCCCGGTTTACTCGCACCACAACGAATTCAAGGTCGTTGGTACATCGATGGCGGCGTGCGATCAGGAGTGAGCGTTGATTTAGCGGCACCAGCTGATCTCTTGATTGTGATCGCTCCACTTGCTGGTGCGATGTTTGGCCCGTTCAACAATTTGGTTGAACGCAACACCAACCGCGAAATCAGCGATTGGAAAAAATCATGCGGCGGGACGGTGCGCTTATTTGCGCCGAGTGCAGCAACTGCCAAGATCGCCACGTTGCCCCATCATCTGTTTGACAAAGATCGAGCGATTGAGGCCTACGCCCGAGGGCGTCAAGAGGTTCGGGAAAATTAAAAAGATCTGGCCGGCTGACGCTGAGAAAATCTCAGTGCAAGCCGACCAGATCGTTTAACGAATTATTGAATTGTTCAGCTGCAGCCAGAGGTGCTACCGCACGACGGGCAGGCGTGACATGAACCGGCACGGTTCATCTGCACACCACACTGCATGCACATCGGTGCATCGCTGTGCTTTTGCGCCTTGCGGGCAATCTCGGCCGAGTGATCGCTCACAGGAGCCACCGGAGCGATTCCCATTTCAAGCTGAGTCACCAATTCTTCGACCGACGGAATGCTCTTCGGATCGGCGGCAACATCGCTACCGGTTGATGAGACGTAGGACGACTCTTCAACACCTGGCAATGTGGGCTGCAAACGCTCGTCAATCGAGAAGATTCCCAACTCTTCGCGCTCGGCGTAGGTCAAGTACTCAAGTGCCATGCGGCGGAACAAGTAGTCCATGATTGAAGCGGCGAAACGGATGTCCGGATCGTCGGTCATACCTGCTGGCTCGAAACGCATGTTGACAAACGCTTCAACGAAGGCTCGCATTGGCACGCCGTACTGCAGGCCGTAGCTGATGCTCTTGGCGAAGGCGTCCATGATGCCTGACAAGGTTGAACCCTGCTTCGACACGGTCAAGAACACTTCACCGGGACGACCGTCTTCGTATTCACCAATTGTTGCGAAGCCCTTGCAGTCAGCCACGCGGAACTCGAAGGTGCGTCCACGACGACTACGCGGCAACTTCTGACGAACTGGCTTAGCGACGATCTTCTCGACGATCTTTTCCACGACAGCAGCTGCAGATGACTCAGCGGTACCTTGCTCGTCACCCTTCTTGGCGGTTGACAACGGCTGACCGACCTTGCAGTTGTCGCGATAGATCGCAACAGCCTTGAGGCCGAGTTCCCATGACAACATGTGCAGTGCTTCGATTTCTTCAACAGTTGCCTCTTCGGGCATGTTGACCGTCTTCGAGATAGCACCTGACAAGAACGGCTGCACCGCACCCATCATGCGGACGTGACCTTCATAGTGAATGGTGTTGTCACCCATTGAGCAAGCGAACACGGCAACGTGTTCAGCAGCCAAGTGCGGTGCACCCAAGATTGACTTCTCGGTGTCGATGTAAGCAATGATGTCGTCGACTTGCTGAGCGTTGTAGCCCAACTTACGAAGTGCCATCGGGATCGTCTGGTTGACGATCACCATGTTGCCGCCACCGACGAGCTTCTTCATCTTCACGAGACCAAGGTCGGGCTCGATACCAGTGGTGTCACAGTCCATCATGAGACCAATGGTTCCGGTTGGTGCAAGAACCGTGGCCTGTGCGTTACGCACACCGTATTCTTCGCCATCGCGAACTGCGGCTTCCCATGATTCTTGGCCAGCGCGCAACAATTCGCCCGGCATGACAGTTTCGTCAGCGATTTGGTAGCTGGCGTCACGGTGCATACGCAAAACGTTGAGCATGTAGCGCTCGTTTTCGGCGAAGCCAGCGTGAGGTCCCATACGGCTTGAAGTACGAGCACTTGTGGCGTAGGCATGACCAGTCATCAAACTGGTGAGAGCTGCAGCCCAAGCACGTCCTTCGAATGAGTCGTATGGCAAACCAAGTGCCATCAACAAGGCGCCGAGGTTGGCATAGCCAAGACCCAACTGACGGAACTTACGGCTGTTGTCGCCGATGGCTTCGGTCGGGTAATCGGCGCGGCCCACCAAGATTTCTTGAGCGGTGAACATTGTTTCAATGGTGTGCTTGTAGGCGTCAACATCGAAGTTGCCCTGCTCGTCGAGATACTTCAACAAGTTGATGGAAGCCAAGTTGCATGCCGAGTTGTCGATGTGCATGTATTCGCTACATGGGTTTGATCCGTTAATGCGGCCGCTCGCATGCGAGGTGTGCCACTTGTTGATCGTGGTGTCGAATTGCAAACCGGGGTCGGCGCAATCCCATGAAGCTTCGGCAATCTGGCGCCACAAGTCGCGTGCTTGGACGGTGCGCACTGGAGTTCCGTCGGTGACTGCACGGTACGACCATTCTTTGTCATCGCGCACTGCGTGCATGAAGTCGTCAGTGATACGCACCGAGTTGTTGGCGTTCTGGTACTGCACGCTGAAAGAATCTGAACCGTCAAGATCCATGTCGAAGCCAGCGTCACGCAAAACGCGAGCCTTCTTTTCTTCTTTGGCCTTGCACCAAATGAATTCTTCGATGTCGGGGTGATCGACGTTGAGAATCACCATCTTGGCGGCGCGACGAGTCTTGCCACCTGACTTGATGGTGCCTGCTGATGAGTCGGCACCTCGCATGAAGCTCACGGGACCAGAAGCAGTGCCGCCACCCTGAAGGAGTTCGGCGCTGGAACGAATCTTTGACAAGTTGATACCCGCACCCGAACCACCCTTGAAGATGATTCCTTCTTCGCGGTACCAGTTCAAGATGGCGTCCATCTTGTCTTCAACGGCCAAGATGAAACACGCACTGGCCTGTTGCGGAACACCCTTGACGCCAATGTTGAACCACACCGGGCTGTTGAAAGCGGCGCGCTGTGTCACCAAGATGAACTTTAGTTCATTGCTGAAGTTGTCAGCCTCGGCCTGATCGACGAAATAGCCACCCTCGACGCCCCAGGTCGTGATGGTGTCGGCGACTCGGTCGATGACCTGCTTGAGCGATGATTCGCGCTCAATGGTTCCGGGGGTGCCACGGAAGTACTTCTGAGCCACGATGTTGGTGGCGTTCAGCGACCAAGTGACGGGGAACTCGACTCCGAGCTGTTCGAAGGCGACTGATCCGTCCTTCCAGTTTGAGATACGGGCGTCACGCTTCTCCCAGACCACCTGGTCGTAGGGATGCACACCAGGGGTGGTGTAGTGACGGCGGATTCCGATGGCGAGACGGTCCGGAGCGAGTGACATATTGATTCCTTTTTTCGAGAGGGCGAAGTATTTTTACAGATGACGATTGAAAATGCAGAATTAAGATCATGACACATCAGACACAAGATGTGGTGTATTCCCCGAGTGACCGCGTGTGCAACCACAAGTTGTTGTGAAATTACATCAGAGTAACTACACCAATGTCAACGACCCTCGCGTAGCACCTGCTCACACGGGGTTTTTCCACACCCCCGTAGTGTCCAAGGTCACATGGATGTCACATGGATGCCACATCCATGTCACCTCTGGTTCACAACAATTCCCCCTCATTTCGAATTCTTTGTTGAAAGGGTGGCAGATTTCCGTAGGTCCAGGACTCTGTCATCCCACCCAAATCCGGCGGCCAAGACCCAGAAAACCCCAGATCATGTGCCGACAGATCACTAGCCACGGTCCGCCACCACCACTTTCAACAATGTGAACCCTAAGCCCAACACCCTGTGGGGAGGAAGTGGATAACCCTGTGAATTAGTGGTTTGTTTAGGGGAAAAACCTGTGGACAGGGGTGTGCATAACGCTGATTCGGGCAATTCAGCCGATTTTGGCAATAGAAACGGGTATTCCGTTCAAAACCGACGTTCCCGACAGCGGATCCATGGCCTCGTGGTCGCTCAAAATATTCGAATTCACGCCACTCAAAGACTCGGCGATACGCATTCTGGTTCCCGGATGATCATGGCCCCAACCATGCGGCAAGCTCACGACACCGGGACGAATGTCATCGGAGATTTCAACAGGGACAACAACGCTTCCAACACGCGACGTCACTGAGACAAAAACTTCATCTGCTGATTCGCTCAGTAAATCAAGGCTTTTTGCATCATCTGTGTGCATTTGCAACGAACAACGCACATTGCCTTTAACAAGAACTTGAATGTTATGCATCCACGAATTGTTGGTTTTCAAATGACGCCGACCCACTAACACGAAACGATTTTTCGTAAATTCATCAATGGAATCAAGCAAACGAGGTACATCAGCAAGCAATGGTTCGGGTGCGAATTCAATCATTCCCGTGCGCGTGCGCAATGCATCAGGCAATCGCGATTCAAGTGCACCAAAGTCAACGCCATGCGGATTGTCAAGCAACAATTGCAACGAGGCTCCCCCGGCATTGGTTCCGAACCCTGCACCATATGGGCCTGTTTGCAACATGAAGTCCAACATCCGTGCCGGTCCACGTCGTCCATCGGCGTTGAGCGCATCGATAATCTCGTCAGCGTTACGCCCATGTATTGGCGATGAAGGATCACCAATACTGTTTCGCACTAAACCTTCAATGGCAAGGTCGTCTGCGAGATGCGGATCAGCATCAGGACCAAGACCCTGCGCAATCATTCCTAGCTTTGCGAGAATTTCCCATTCGTCTGGTTGACCATCATCAAGCGACAGAACGGGCGTGCTGTAGTTAGCCACATTGCGAATCGCAAACTGCAAGAGCAACACGTCGTAGTGATCTCGCTGCAACTGCGATGGCACCGGAAGAATCACATCGGCGTGACGAGTTGTTTCGTTGAGATATAAATCAACGCTGATCATCAACTCAAGTTTTTCGAAAGCATCTGACAGTTGGCGCGAGTGAGGTGTCGACAAAATTGGATTACCTGCAACGGTGACCAGAGCCTTAATGCCAACATCACCAGCATCAGTAATTTCTTCAGCCATTGCTGCCGCGGGATACTCTCCCATCACTTCGGGATATCCCTTGACTTTAGTTTTTCCGCCGCCACGACCGATACGGAACCCTCCACCTTTTCCAGATGTGCCACGAGTCGTTGGACCACCGAGCGCAGGCTTGGTAAACATCACGCCGCCAACTGAATCGAGATTTCCCGTCAACGTATTCACGACATCAACTAGCCACGATGCAGTTGTACCGAATTCAGTTGTCGTCGTTCCGATTCGTCCATACAACGCTGCGGTTTTTGCTGCGCTCAATTCATGGGCAATTTGACGGATCACCTCAGGCTCGAGTCCGGTTGCTTGGGCAACACGTTCGGGAGTGAAATCTTGTGAAGCCTCACGTACTTCATCAAGACCATTCAAGAGAGGCGCGATGTGATCTTGGATCTTCACTAAGTTGTCGGCGAACAACACATTCACGATCGCCATCAAGAACAATGCGTCTGTCGCTGGCCGAATCGCAATCCATTGATCTGCTTCTTCGGCGGTGCGGGTTCGACGCGGATCAACTACGACGACTTTGCCGCCCCGCGCACGAATCGCTTCAATGCGTCCAGGAAAATCGGGGGCAGTACACACACTGCCGTTCGATGCGTACGGATTTGCCCCCAAAATCATGAGGTAATCGGTGCGATCTAGGTCGGGAACTGCGACCGAAACACCCGTGCCAAACATGTATCCGGCCGCGACTTGCTTGGGTAATTGGTCGACTGTTGACGCACTAAAGCGATTATGGGTGCCAAGCCCTTGTAACAGAGTTCGGTTGTACAACATCGCCGACAAACTGTGTGCACCTGGGTTGCCGAGGTACACGCCAACAGCATCGCGGCCATGTCGTTCAATCACATCTTGTAAGCGGCCAGCGATCTCGGCCCATGCTTCGTCCCATTCGACTTCAACGTGCTCGCCATTGCGTTTGATCAGTGGTTTACGTAAACGATCGGGATCTTCGTGAAGTTGTTTCAGCGTTGACCCCTTTGGACAAATGAAACCATGCGAGAACACATCGTCCATATCGCCTCGGATTCGTCCGATGGTCGAACCCTTGACGGTGATTTCCAAACCGCAACCAGCTTCGCATAGAGGACATGTTCGAAATGCAAGACGTTCGTCAGTCATGTGTTCACCCTAGAACGCTGAATGCAGCGAAAACTGAACCAGCGTCAGGAGACGGGAGATTTGTCGAGCAAAGGCTGCGTCAAAATTTTTGTAGACACTGGCAAAGCGCATGTACGCAACCTCGTCAAGGGCCCGAAGGCGCTCAAGTACTGCGAGCCCAACTTTGGTGCTGGGCACATCGCCACCACCGGTCGCTCGTAATTCTTCTTCGACCGAGTCGGCAAGAGCATTGATGGCGTCATCATCGATGGGTCGGCCCTTTGATGCAGCCTTGACTCCCGAAATCAATTTGCCACGATCAAACGGTTCGCGTCCACTCCGAGTCTTGGTCACCATCAGCGGGACTTCGTCCATCCGCTCGAAGGTCGTAAAGCGGTGCAGGCACTGTGGACACTCGCGGCGGCGACGGATCGCTGCACCTTCTTCGGCCGTACGTGAATCGACCACTTTGGTGTCCTCGTGTCGGCAGATGACGCAACGCATGGCGTCATCGTAGTAGAAAACTGAACTATTCGGTGGGGACAATGAGGCGCTGACCTACATCGATTGAGGCTCCGCCGTTCAATTCGATCAATGAATGCACGTAATTACGAATATTTCCACTGGTCAAAGACGATGCAATCGACCACAAAGTGTCGCCAGATTGCACAACATAAAAGCCGTCACCCTGCACAAAAGCCAAGGAAACATCGACCCCATTCACCGAAGTGCTCACAGGCTGGGCGCTAGCCGATAAGGGCGTCACCGTAGGGATGGAGGCAGTCACATCCCCACGGCTCGCCAAAGTGCGGACGCCGAGGCAGGCGGCGACCACAACACCAAAGACGGCCAGACCCACCACCAGCCGACGACGCAAGTACACGTCGTGGGACTGGTGGCGAGAAGGGGCCGTGAAAGAACGTGATGAACGAGCATCGGATCGGTTGGGCTGAATCTCCACGATGTAACGGGGGTCAAGTGCGAGGGCCATGATGAACCTTTCTGGTCGAGCTGTGTTGTTGTAGTAGTTGTTGTTATCTGTGATCTCAGTGTGCAATCGGGGTATGGCACAGTTGCCAAATGCCGAACGAACGCTTGTTCGTAGGCTATGCGAACGCGTGTTCGGTGTCAACCATCATTTAAAAAATCACCGATCTACCTGCGGTTTTAGAATTTTTACGAACAGGTGTTTGACTCTCCCCCCGAACACCCGTACGATGCACGCATGAGCGAACACATTCTCACCGACCGTCAACGTGGCATTCTCGAGTGCATCGAGGCCTGCATGGAAGACCGGGGCTTCCCGCCATCAGTGCGAGAAATCGGCGACGCCGTCGGTCTCACCAGCCCGTCCACAGTGCACAATCACCTCAATACTTTGCAGCGCTTGGGCTTTCTTGAACGAGATCCCAACTTGCCGCGTGCCATCAAAGTCAACTGGGACCGCAATAGTGGCGCCATCA
>JBEDJE010000035.1:0-9922 GCA_041172985.1 Actinomycetota bacterium | reverse complement strand
TGATATGCCTGAGAGCGAACTACGACAACTGCTCGCGGCTCTCGCCCCGTAACTCTCTCGTGCTATTCGGCGGTGCCGACGGGGACGTTGTCGATGATTTGGTCTAAGTACTCCGACAAGCCGTAACCGACTTTGCCTTTGTGCTCGTCACTGACCATCGTCCACTGAGTCATGCCTTCGCTGATGCGAGTTGTGAGCCATTCACCGTCGGGTGTCTGGCGACGATTGCGCAGCGGGATCAAACTCATGACGTCGCCGGTGAATCGCCATTCACGATCGCTGCGACTCGACTTCAGTACAGCTTCAATCTTGTCGTGGTACGTATCGTCACCCTGGAAAACGGTCGAGATTTCGGCGTGATCGCAGTAGTGCATCTGCCCATTTTCCCAAACGAATCCACCGCGAGTTCCGGGACCTTCTTTTTTGGCAACTCGAGACAACATGAAACCCAAGTTTTCATCGAAGTTCGCAGTGAGCCAGCGGTAGTACCAAGGTGCTTGCCAGTAGCGCGGTCCCCACGAATGATCACGCAAGCCGAAACCATTGATTTCCCATTCTTGATCGCCAACACGAATTGTTCCGTGGGCTTGAATGAGTTGCTCGTAGTGACCTTTTGCAAACTCTTCGCCAGGTGCTTCGTGCGGTGTGTCGGGTTCGCCGCCAAACATGCTCGAGCGACCTTGTCCAGTGAACGTGATGTGGGCTTCACATTCTGAATACGGGTTGTTCTTGAATGCAGTTTTCGGATCGACCATTTGCTCGGGTTCGGCGAGAACGACAACTTTGCCAGAGAAATCAATTTTGAGTTCTTCAAACGGCTTAACCATGGTCCACGTGAGACCACCAGCGTCGAGTTGATTGTTGTTCTCAATGGCCGGTCGCTTGAACATGAATGCGACTGAGCCATCGGGCAAATAAATGCATACCGTCATTTCGGCGATGCCCTCATTGGCGCGGTTGCCCATGCGGAACCAGCCACCAACTTTGTTCACTGGGTCAAAACAGTTGATGTACATGCTTTCGTTGAAGTTCGATTCGGGACCGAGTTCGTGCATGTATTCGTCGGAAGGATCAAGTCGTACGCCCATGAGCCCACCGTAGCCGTTTAGAACAGAGTTAATTGCTCCCAGGTGACCGCCACGTCGGTCACCGCCTGCCAGGTGAGATTCTTGCGTTTGCCAGGTCGCTTGACCTCGAGGTGTTCAGGTCGTAGCGAACGGGCGGCGCCGTGGGCGTCGTGCACTGTGATGCTTCCGTCTCGTTCAACATAGGCAATACGTCCCGTTTGCCAGCGTCCTCGATCGGCTCGCCGAAAGCGCACTTCTTCTCCTGCAGTCAGCCCGATGCTGTGCAAGACCGCAGCCTGGTCAACCGAAGATTTTTCGGCCGCAGCTTTCGCCGACGCCGAGCGCGGGGCAGTGGCTTTGGGCGGCATTCTTAACCTTTTCCGTATACCCGAGCTTGAAGTTTGCGCATGCCCGATAGCCAACGATCTCGATCGGCGGCCTTGCGCTGTTCGAACTCGGCAACTTGTGGGTGAGGAAGGATGAGAAACTTTTCTTGCTCGATGGCATCAGAAACGACAATTGCGACTT
Source organism: Actinomycetota bacterium (assembly GCA_041172985.1). Lineage (GTDB taxonomy): Bacteria > Actinomycetota > Acidimicrobiia > Acidimicrobiales > Ilumatobacteraceae > Casp-actino8. Next base: position 8,327 of record JBEDJE010000035.1, on the reverse strand, counting down.
CATCGGGTTCGAGAACGTCGCCTGCTGAACGAACGACATCGCTCGCGATTCCGGCGCCAGGAGTGTCACCTTGACGCAACATGTTGGTATTGACGCCTTGTGGGCACAGGCAACTCACGCGAATGCCGCGATCACCGTAAGTTATTGCCAGTGATTCGGCAAAAGCGACCGCTGCACTTTTGGTCATTGAGTACGGCATTGACCCAATTTGACTGAGTAATCCAGCTGCCGATGCAGTTGAACAGAAATATCCGCGTCCGGTCTTGAGCCATTCTTCAAGCAAATATTTGGCCGCCCAGCGGTGGGCGTGAACGTTGACATTGAACGCCAAATTCCAGTCGGACTCTGAAGTTGTTTCAATCAGAGTTCCGTTACCGACTCCGGCATTTGCGAAAAACAAATCGATTCCGCTACCACCGTTTTGGGATAAGAACTGGCGGGCAGTTGCCACTAGTTGCTCATTGCCTTTTTCGGTGGAAACGTCGGCAGTAACAGCCAACATTGAATTTGGGCGTTTGGCATTGAGTTCGACGGCCAAATTGGTGATTCCATCTTCAACAACATCGGAAACCACCACCGATGCTCCGAGGTGATGAAAACGCCGAGCGAGGGCTTCTCCGATGCCGCCAGATGCACCCGTGACAACAGTTCCGGCTCCGTGAAATTCCATATCCCGATCGTAGGGGCTGGGTGCTGTGCCCGACGACGCCTCAGGCTGACCATGCCAAGAAAAAAGACTGAGATACGATGCACATATTCGCTCGTTCTATGCGTTACTTTCTCAGTAGGAAGTTGTTCAAGCCGAATAAATTTCTGTAAACCGTGACCAGAGGAGCAATCAATGAGCGATACGCAGGTAGCCGATGTGATGACCGAACTTGAAATCAGTGACATCAAAGTTGTCTCCGCCGACGTCATTAACGAAGCTCTCTCAATCATCGATACGGCATTGTCCGATCTGGTGAAGCGTGAACTGGTATCAACTGGTGAAGTCAGTGACATGTTGCTCGATGTGCGCAACTTGTTGACAACCGCAATGCGCGGCTGATTCTCGGTCCACTTAGTTATTTTCGTCGTCTTTGGTGATGACGACTTTTCATCATGAGCCCTGAGCCATAACGGTCGGGCTACGGTTATTGGGCGATGAAATTTCTTGGGTCGATGTTTGCCGTGGTGCTGACAGTTGCGACGATCGCTGGATGTAGTAACGATCAGCAGACCTCGGGCGATATTGATTCTGAAGCCCTGAACACGATGGTTCAGACTGAGTCGCAGTTTGGTGACATTGCACTTGGTTCTGACCCATGGGAAGTCGTGGTGTGCCAAATTCCGCAAAATACAACCGACCCAGTTTTTGCACCGGTGCCAGAGAGGCTCAATCTGTCAAGTGGTGACATTGTGGCCAAACTAGATCCAGTTATTGACTATTTCTCGCGGTGGTCCCATGGGCGATATCAACCGAACTTCACGGCAACAACCGGCGTTTCGATCAATGCTGCTGAGAAATCTGATCTGTGTGTCGAGCGAGCTTTAGATAAGGCAACACCTGCCGCTCGCGGTGTCCTGGTGATCGCTAATGCTCAACATTCCGAGACTGCTGTGGGCGGATGGGGTCGGCCCGGTTCGCCATGTGAAAAGAATTGTTCAGCGAAGTTAACTCGCCGCGCGGTATATATCGGTGCCGCAGATTTCATGCCGTTTTGGAAAGGTTTCCCGCCGTTGGATCTGGTGGTCCACGAAATGGGGCATGCACTTGATTGGCCGCACAGCAGTACATCGATTGACAATTTTGGTAACGGTGTCTACGACAGTGAAGTCGATGTGATGAGCAATAGTGCCGCACCTCGAGATGTCAATCCGGATGCACGTAACGCTCCCGGACCATTGGGTATCAATATGTACCTTTCGCAATGGATAAATGACAGCAATGTGGCACTTCTTGAAGATGGAACAAAGTCATTTGATCTTGTGGCAACCGATACGGATTCTGCGGTTGATGGTGTGCGTTTGGTTCTGGTGCAACTGAATAATTCCACGATTATTTCGGTCGAACTATTGAATGCATCTGGAGATAATCAGCATCTACTGCGCAATCGTGTGGTTGTTCACCAGATTGACGTCGCTGGTGTTGTCGGATTTGAACGTCGACAAACTGTTCTTGATGCTGGTCTGCAAATTGGCGAATTGTATTCGCAAGGAAAAATTGAAATCAGAGTCAGACAAATCCGCAGCGACAACTTTGTGACGTCGGCAAAGATCGAAGTCAGAATCGCGTCGTAAAAAGTTATTTCATCAGTTTGACGATGGGACGAACTGCCAGTCCGAGCACGAGTCCGACAAACGCTCCACCGATGACATCTGAAGCGTGATGAATGCGCACAAATGCGCGACTTGTGCCAACAACGGCAGCAATTCCGAACCATAAAGGGGCCGACTTCTTCCCATCTAAAGTTGTCAGCACCACTGCGGCGAAAGTTGCCGCACTTGCGTGCCCGCTCGGGAAACTGCTCGTTGAAGGTGTGCGGACTTCAAAGCGATCGTCGCCACTTGAAGTCGGTCGGTCACGTTTGAAAAGTTTTTTGACGCCTTGGTTGACAATCAAAGATTCGGCACCAAGTAGGGCGGCGATTGCTAACGCCTGCGAGGCTCGTTTGCGGCCGGTCATTGCCCGCGAAACTGCGATGAGATGCCACACCACACTGAAATCGCCTAAACGACTTGCGGCTAAGAACACCCGACCAGCCGTCTTGGACGATCGCACTATTTCGAGGAGTTGGTCGACGCGCTCGTCGAATGCATCAACTGAGGGTCCGAAGATTCCGGTACCCGGAGTAGGTTCCTGGGCGCTTTCGGACATCAGGGTTCCAGGGTGTCGGCAAAGGTGTCGATGATTCGCGCCACACGTGTTGGGTCAACAAATGGCCCAAAGTGATCGAGATCGCTGTATTCGATGTGATTGCCCTGCGGGAGGCGATCGGCAATAGCTTCAGCAAAACCTGAAGGCTGGAAAGGTTCGGGATGTCCACTCAAGACCCACACCGGAATATCAAGTTCGGGCAACTTTTTCCAGAGATTGGGGATTTCGGGATTGCGGAAGTTTTCTGATTCAAGTGCTGGATCGCACTTGAGATGCACTGTTCCATCTTCGGCTTGAGTGAAACCACCACGCACGTATGCCTCTAAAGCTTCGGGGGTGAAGTGAGTCATCGGCATTTTGTCTGAATAATTGGCGATGGCTTCGTCGAATGATTTGAAACTCTTCTTGCGACGAGCCGCGCCTTCGGCCAAGTTGTTCGGACGATTGGCAGGCATGCGGACATCATCAGGTTTCACGATTGGTTCGTACAACAACAATCCGCGAAAGAGTCCAGGATTTTTGATCGCAGCAATGAGCAGTGTCGCTCCACCCATTGAATGACCGACACCGATAATGCCGCCTGGTTCAGTGATCGACTTTGCGCAAGCGGCTGCGTCGGCGCCGTAACCAGCCCAAGCGACAGCCCAGTCCTTGGGGGCTTTGGTGTCGCCATGGCCACGATGGTCAAACGAATAGCAGTGAAAACGCTTAATCAAATTGTCGGCAACCGGCTTCCAACATTGACCATGAAATCCGTTGGCGTGCGAAAGCAACATGTTGGGGCCTGAGCCACCCATGTCGTACATTTCGACTTTGACGCCGTTTGTAGATGCGACTTTCACGATGCGGTTCTCACTGTTTCTCGGCGGTGAGGCTCACTCGTCCTTGCGACGACGCTTTCCCTCATCGATGTACAACCGATCAAGAACGACGCCGAACGCAACGGCGACGCTGAGATTGACTCACTGTCGACTGTTGATTCGAAGAAAGGCAAGTTTACGGGCAATTTGGCCCGGTTCTGCAGAACGAACGTCGAGAGGATCAGCTATTTTCGGGTTTTTTGACCGATGGTTCACGTGGGAGGCCGAGCAACCGTTCACCAATGATGTTGCGCTGAACTTGGCTCGTTCCACCAGCGATGCGCCCACCAGGTGCTGAAAGCACTCCGAATGCCTCGGGGCCCTCGAGAAGCGAATCCATGCCCGAGATATTTGAGCGCAGTATTGATGTTTCAAACATCATCTCGGTAATCCCCAATTTCATGAGTGACGCAGCCGTTGAGGCCACTGGTCCTTGGCGCTGGGCCAAGGCTTTGTAGGCCATTCCCTTCGACAGCAACTTCGCGATCTCTTGACGTTCGGTCGGCGACAGATCGCGCCCTTCGGCAAGTCGGGAAATTGAATCGAGTCGTCGTTCGAGAGAAATGACACTTGTTCCGATGTGGCCACGCTCAGAAGTGAGGACCGCCATGCCCACACCCCATCCACCATGAAGTGGCCCGAGTAACGCATCAGCGGGCATTTCCACATCTGTAAAAAACACCTCGTCAAATTCGGCTTCGCCAGTCATCTGCTTGAGCGGACGAATTTCAATTCCGGGCAAACTCATGTCGAGCAAAAAGAAGCTGATTCCCTCGTGCTTCGGTGCATCAGGATTGGTGCGGGCCATCAAGATGCCCCAGTTGCTATAGCGACCACCCGAGCACCAAACTTTTTGACCGTTGATGATGAACCGATCACCATCGCGCTCGGCTTTGGTGCTGAGTGAACCTAAGTCGCTTCCTGCGCCAGGTTCGCTGAACAATTGACACCACACATGATCGGCGCGCAAAGTCGCATTGAGATGCTTTGCTTGTTGCTCGGGCGTCCCGAATTTTTGTACTGCACCACCAGTGAGTACGAGACCGACCATGTTGAGAACGCCTGGAACCCCAACAAGCGCGCACTCGTACAGCCATTGCGCTTGATGCGCAGCAGTTAATCCTTGGCCACCGAATTCAACTGGCCAATGAATGCCGGCCTTGCCAGATGCGAAGAGGTGCTTCTGCCATGCCAAGCCTTCGTTGACCATGTCGGGTGGGCAGATCGCGCCGTAATCATGTTTGGCTTCCTGAGCGAATTCTTCCACTGTGATCACGATGTGACCTCCCGAAAATTTAAATGAGCCTTATTTGAAGAAGTTCAAGAACAACGCAGTTTCTTCGCCGAGATTGCTCGGCACCGCGAACGAATCACGATTGGTGATGGTGTCCCAATTGTTTTGTACATCTTCGGGGGTGAGTGTTGGCGAGTAGTAGCCATTGGTTTCGCCCAAGAACACATGAGCGACACGTCCGCCACCGACGGAGAACAATTGACCGCTCACAGGGCAGTCTTCATGCGCCAAGAAAGCGACGAGTGGTGACACCAAGCCCGGATCGAGTTTGTCCTTGAGTGCTCCCAAGATGTCTTCGGTCATGCGGGTCATCGCGAGTGGTGCAATGGCATTGGCCTTGATATTGAATCGAGCACCTTCGACTCCGAGCACACGAGTGAAACCGACGAGACCCATCTTGGCGGCACCGTAGTTGGTCTGACCAAAGTTGCCAAAGACACCAGCAGCTGAAGATGTTGAAATGATGCGGCCGTAACCCTGTTCGCGCATGTGCACAAAAGCAGGCTGGGTGACGTAGAAGGCACCCTTCAAGTGAACGTCGAGTACGGGGTTCAACAGATCGGGTGTCATGTTGTGGAACGCTTTGTCGCGCAAGATGCCCGCGTTGTTGATGACGATGTCGACGCGACCATAGGTGTCGATAGCAGTCTGAACGATTGCTGCTCCGCCTTCGGGAGTAGCAACTGAGTTGTGGTCGGCAACAGCTTCGCCGCCTGCGGCCTTGATCTCGTCAACGACTACTTGTGCGGCTGAAGAGTTGGCGCCAGTTCCATCAACAGAACCGCCGAGGTCGTTGACCACGATGAGCGCACCGCGCTTGGCCATCATTAAAGCGTGTTGGCGACCGAGGCCTCCACCGGCTCCGGTGATAATTGCAACTTTGCCGTCGTAACCAAGTGCTGACATTTTGAACTCCTAAATAGTTGATGGGTGAAATATGTGAGGGGTGATAGGGGATATCTATAAAACTGCAGGTCTGACGCTACCCGAGAGACTTGAGGGCAATCTCAGTCAACGCCTTGTAATCAAGTTTGCCGTTACCGGCGCGACCAACCGTTGCGATGGGAATGACACGCTTGGGGGCTTTGTATGCGGCGTGGTGTTGCTTGATGAAGGCTATGAGATCGGCCTCCACGATGGTGTGGCCAGGCAACGCTTCAACCAATGCAGTGATGGCTTGACCAAAACGCTCGTCGGGAATGCCGACAACTGCAGCATCGGCGACGGTGGGGTGCAATTTGAGCGCTTCTTCGACTTCTTCGGGGTACACCTTTTCGCCGCCAGTGTTGATGCACTGACTGCCGCGACCTAATAGGCGGACAGTGCCGTCGGCATCAATGCTGGCCCAATCACCAGGAATCGACCAACGGACGCCGTTAATGACCTGGAAAGTCTTGGCTGACTTCTCGGGGTCTTTGTAGTAACCAATAGGTGTATTGCCCTTCAGGGCAACGCGACCGATTTCATCACTACCCGGTTGAACTTCGCGACCATCTTCGGTGAGGATTTTGGTGTTGGGCCCCAGTTCAAAAGAAGCAGTTTTTGACTCGCCGGCTGACGAGGTGGTGTTTTGTGCCATGCCGATTGCTTCAGATGAACCAAGTGCATCAACCATGATGAGTCGTTCGCTGTGGCGCAACAATCCAGCCTTGGTCTCGGCAGCAAACATCACGCCACTAGAAACGATGACACGAAGTGATGAAATGTCCCATCGGTTTGGCTCAGCATCGAGAGTGCGCAAGATGGGTTTGGCGAAAGCGTCACCGACAATCGACATGGAGTTGATTTGATAACGCTCAACTGTGTCGAGAAGTTCGGTCGGTTCAAACTTGCGACCTGGCATGGTGACGATGCATCCCGCAACCATCAAGTTGCTCATGGCGTTGAATAAGCCAGTTCCGTGCATCAATGGTGCCGCAGGTAAATTGCGCGGCCCAGCCTTAGTTGAACGCTCGCCAATCGGGTCTCCATCGGGAACTGGAGGTAGTCGCTTCTTATTAGTGCTGTCGAGAGTTAAGAACAAATCTTCTTGGCGCCACATCACGCCTTTGGGCATACCGGTGGTGCCTCCGGTGTAGAGCAACAACAAGTCATCGCCAGTTCGGCCCCATGGTCCAGAAACATTTGATGGTCCAGAAACATTTGATGGTCCAGAAACATTTGTTGTTGTGCCCGACTCTGCAGCTATTTCGTACTCGGTAGCCCACGTCGGGCATGGACCGCTGTGATCATCAACCCAAAGCCACAAAACAACTCGCGGCACGCGATGACGTAATTGCTCAATGGTCTCAGAAAAGATTCCGTGAAAGACAACTGCTACAACATCAGCGTTATCCCAGATGTAGACCAACTCGTCAGCGGTGTAGCGATAGTTGGTATTGACTGGAGCGAGGCCCGCTTTGAAAGTGGCGAACAAACTTTCGAGATACTGCGGGCAGTTGTACATGTACTGCGCAACTTTGTCTTGTTGCTGAACGCCAGCGTTGAGAAAGGTTTGGGCGATTCCGTTAGCTCGTCGATTGAAATCGGTCCAGGTGTACGTCTCATCTTTGTATTGCTGGGCGAGAGCGTCTGGAAGCCTTTTGGCGACCGACTCCCAGGCATCGGCGAAGTTCCAGGCTGTTGTTGCGGGTATTTGATGGGACACGAAGGATCATCGTAAACGCTGCGCGGTTCACTCACCGTGTTCGCTGAGTGCCGATCGACATGAATAAGGTCGTGTTATGGACTTTCAGTTACCCGCCGCAGATGATCCCCGCCGAGTCGTGGTTCGGGACTGGATTGCTAACCACCCGAACCCATCGGGTCGAGTTTTAGCCGAAGCGGGTTACGTCGCGCCACACTGGCCGGCCCCCTTTGGTTTAGATGCCGACCCAATTCATCAGATCATCATCGATGACGAGTTGAGCAAAGCTGGTATTCGCCGTCCTGCCAACCCCATCGGTATTGGTTGGGCTGGGCCAACAATAATGTTTGCTGGCACCGACGAACAAAAGCAGAAGTACATCTTGCGTTTGCTGTCGGGCGACGATTTTTGGTGTCAGTTGTTCAGTGAACCAAATAGCGGAAGCGACTTGGCAAACCTCGGAACTCGCGCCGTACGTGATGGTGACGAGTACATCGTGAATGGCCAAAAGATTTGGACCAGTGGTGCCCAACACGCCAAGTACGGAATTTTGATTGCGCGTACAAATCCTGATGCGGCAAAACATAAAGGAGTTTCGTATTTCATTTGTCCGATGGACTTGCCCGGAATTGAAATTCGGCCGATTAAAGAAATGACAGGGGCGAGCACATTCAACGAAGTGTTCTTTAC
>JBEDJE010000034.1:0-12983 GCA_041172985.1 Actinomycetota bacterium | reverse complement strand
TACAAGGCTCCGCGCGAATTCAACTGGGTCATCGGTGTTGTGTTGTTGACCCTGACTTTGTTGCTTTCGTTCACCGGTTACTTGTTGCCATGGGACCAGTTGTCCATGTGGGCCGTAGCGGTAGGAACAAACATGATGGGCTACACGCCAGTGTTTGGTTCGCAAGTGCGTTTCGTGGCGGTAGGAACAAACATGATGGGCTACACGCCAGTGTTTGGTTCGCAAGTGCGTTTCGTGTTGCTTGGTGGTGTCGAAATTGGTTCAGAAACCTTGTTGCGTTGGTACGTGCTGCACGTGCTCATGCTTCCTTTCGTCATCGTGATCTTCATGGCTATCCACTTCTGGCGTGTCCGTAAGGACGGCGGCATCTCAGGTCCTTTGTGACCGGTGCTTGAAAGGACTTGACTCAACATGACTGAAATCCCCGAACACCTCTTGAAGCGAGCACAAGCTGCTCGCGATAAGTCTGCTGCTGAAGCCGGTGCTGCTGCGGCAGCTTCAAGCGACGCCCCAGCCGCTGACCCGCGCATTCCTGCACATCTTCTTGAGCGCAGCAAAGCAGCAAAAGCCAAAGTTGATGGCGATGCTGGCGCAGTTGCAGTTGCCGAAAAAGTTGGTGCACTCGTTGCAGCGGCTCCGTCAGCCGGTGGCATTCCTGTCGGCGCAGGTCCTGGCGGACATACACAGCGTTTGTTGACCGTTGTTAAGTCCGGATCAATTCAAGACGTTAAAGCGACACCCGTCGACAAAGTTCATACGTGGCCACACTTGTTGGCTGCCGAATTTGTTGCGGCTTTGGCTTGTACTGCGTTCTTGTTCTTCTTCTCGATTTTCGTCAACGCACCGTTGTTGCAGTTGGCTAACCCCAACCAAACCCCGAACCCATCAAAAGCTCCTTGGTACTTCCTCGGCTTGCAGGAATTGCTCACCATGTTCCACCCCATGGTCGCTGGTGTAACAGTTCCGGGTATTGCGTTGTTCGCGTTGATTCTTGCTCCGTACATCGACAAGAACCCATCGAACAAACCAGAAGATCGCAAGTTTGCAACTTCAATCATGACCGTGCACCTCATGTTCTGGGCCGTGCTCGTGATGATCGGTTCATTCTTCCGTGGTCCCGGATTCAACTTCGTCTTCCCATGGCGTGACGGCCTCTTCTTCGAGTTGTGAGGATCGAACTTTTATGACACCCCTAGCAACAATCATCATTGCCATCGCAGTCATCGTCGTATTGGCCGCTGTCGTCCTTGTGACGTCGGCGCGTCGTTCCGACGTTCGCGGCGCTGGCGCGTTGTCACGCGAAACCGTGAAGCGCGACAAATCCATCAAGGCCGAATCTGGTGCAGGTCCGACTGGCGCTGCCTACGAATCAACAGAAGTGGCGACTCGTTCAACCGAACTTGCCAAGGCCACCGAAGTTGCACCCGTTGCATGGCAGGCCCCCGATCAAGACGCAGTTGATGTGTCGCGACGCCAGTTTTTTAATCGTGCAGCTGTCACATTGATGACAACGAGTATTGCGACCTTTGGTGTGGCATGCATCGCGTTCTTGTGGCCCCGCGCGAGTGGAGGCTTCGGTTCAAAAGTCAACATTGGTCGTCTCGAAGATTTAGTGACGCAGATTCGTAGCGACAAGGGTTTCGTGTACAAGCCAGAAGCGCGTACGTGGTTGACTGCGTATCCGACTGACGCTTTGCCAAAGGCACGAGCAGCCTTTGCTAAGCAGGGTCCAGTGCTTGCTGGTATGGAAGCCGGAGTCGTGGCGTTGTACCAGAAGTGCCCACACCTCGGCTGTCGTGTACCTGAATGCAAGAGTTCACAGTGGTTTGAATGCCCATGTCACGGATCGCAGTATGACCGTGTCGGTGAGAAGAAAGCTGGTCCCGCACCGCGCGGAATGGATCGCTTCGGAGTCACTATTTCAAATGGCAACGTCATCGTCGACACCGGAACAGTGTTTAACGGTCCAGCAATTGGGACCAATACAACCGGTCAGGAAGCCGAAGGTCCACACTGCGTCGGTGGAGGAGAAAAGCACTGATCATGATTGCCGCATCAGCTTCTAACACCATTGCTGTCGTGATTTCGCTGACCTTCGTGGTCGGCTGGATTGTCTATGCCGTGATGAATCGCTCGGCCGGCAAAGCCGAGATCGGTTCAGAAATTGAACTCGCTGCCAACCGCAAGCCCTACTACGACGACGAAGAACTTGAAGGTCGCCGTCTTCAGCGCATGCAGTTGCTCGGAGTCCTGATGCTTGCGACGGTCACTATTGGTCTTCCGGCTTACTGGTTAGCCGAGCCAAGCCGTCAAGCCAACACCATTGAGGGTCAGGCCAACCGTTTCATCTCGTGGGGTTCGGGACTTTTTGCTCCGACCGCCGAAGGTGGATTCAACTGTGCAGGTTGCCACGGTGGAATGAACGGCGCCGGTGGTGCCGCTCCGTATACCGTCACCGATTCAAAAACTGGAGAAGTCAAACCAGTGATTTGGAAAGCGCCAGCGATTAACACGGTGTTTTACAAGTTTGATGAAAGTGAAGTCCGTTTTATTCTGCAGTACGGTCGCCCGTTCTCTCCAATGTCACCGTGGGGAATTGAAGGCGGCGGACCTTTGAATGCACAACAAATTGACACGTTGCTGGCATACCTCAAGAGCATTCAGATTCCGCGTGAAGATTGCATCGTTGCCGATGCCAATCCGTTGAACTGCGCGGGCGGTCACTTGCCCATGACCGAACAAGAGAAGATTCAAGCTGCTGCGCAAAAGTCAGTCGATGATGGAACCTACGGTTCAATTGGTGAAGCGTTGTTCAACCTCGAACTCAGTTCGGGTGCGTATAGTTGCGCACGTTGCCACACTCCCGGCTGGAGCTGGGGCGAACCTGGTCAAACTGGATCGGGTGCATACGGATGGAACCTCACCGGTGGCGCAACCAATTCACACTTCGCAACTGAAGAAGAGATGATCAACTTCATCAAGGCTGGTTCGAAGTTTGGCGCCAAATACGGAGTCCAGGGTCAAGGCTCTGGTCGCATGCCTGGGTTCGGAGACCTTCTTACCGCTGAACAGATCCAACAAATCGTGAACTACGTACGGAACGAACTATGAGCGCACTTCTGAGTATTGGATGGGAACCCGAACTTCGGGGACTCCTCACTGTCATCATTGGAACAGTCGCACTTTGTGGCAGCGTTTACTTGCTACTTGGTACCAACCTCGGAATCCGTTTGGGTCTGTTGGTCGCAATGGCTGGCCTGTTTGGCTGGATGTTGATGATGGGTGTCATTTGGATGACCTACGGAATCGGACTCACCGGTACTCAGCCTTCGTGGCAACCCGCAGACCCTTTCTCGATTGTTCGTGACGGCAAGTTGTTACATGAAGCTGGCGTCATTGATGGCCCGGTCACTGTTGCCGATGACGCCTCATACGTGGAAATTGCTGCGTCGGCCGCAAGTGCACTTGAAAGTGAAAATTGGGAATTGCTCCCGACTGATGATCAAGGTCGTGGTCAGGCCATTGCTGCAGCCGACGAAATCATTCAGGTTGAAGCAGAGATGTATGCGGCTGGTGAATACGAAGCAGTTGCGGTGTACGACCGTGGTGGCGAGCGCTACCCGAAGTTTGGCGATGCGGTCGACTTCATTGCGTTCTTCCATAAGCCTCACTATTCAGTCGTTGAAATTGCTCCGTTGTTGCCTCAACGCGAAGAGCCGGGTCGTGCTCCGGCTCGTCCAGTCATCGATGAAAGCCAACCTCACCAGTACGTGGTGATGATTCGTGATCTTGGGAGCAAGCGTCAGCCGGCCCTGTTCATCACAATTGGTTCAGGAATCATCTTCTTGTTGTGCTGCCTTATGTTGCATCGTCGTGATCGCTTCCTAGCCGTCCATCTGTCGGGCTCGTCTGTTCCTGCGAAGGCATAACGAATGGGTCAGTACCTTCCGGTTATCGCACTCACAGTTCTCGGAATCTTGTTCGGTGCTTTGAGTTTCGTTGCCTCACGATTGTTGGCACCTCGTCGACCATCGTCAGCTAAAGAAGCACCATACGAATGCGGAATTGTGCCAACCCGCGAACCACCCGAACGCTTCCCGGTGAGCTTCTACATCGTGGCGATGTTGTTCATCATGTTCGACATCGAAATCATCTTCATTTATCCGTACGCAGTGAACCGAGCAGAGCTCGGTGCTTTTGCGTTTTGGGAAATGTTGGCTTTCAGCGTGGTGTTCTTTTTGGCTTTTGTCTATGTGGTTGCTCGCGGTGCCCTCGATTGGGGTCCGCTTGCCAAGGCTCGTCGACTTGTCGATGGAGTTTCGGCAACACGCACGTCAACATCGACAATTCGTCGTGTCGGTCTTGAAGGCCGAACCGATAACGACCAGGCTGCCTGAGAAGTAGGGGATTCGATATGGGTGTAGTTCGCAACGTACTCGACGATGGACTTGGTGGTCTCGAACACAACTTCATCACTGGTCGAATTGAAGATCTTGTGAAGTGGTCACGTAGTCGTTCAAGTTGGGGTGCAACTTTTGGATTGGCCTGCTGTGCTATCGAAATGATGGGCACCGGTGGACCGCACTACGACATCGCGCGCTTCGGAATGGAAGTTTTCCGTGCCTCGCCGCGTCAAGCAGACATCATCATTGTTGCTGGTCGAGTGAGCCAGAAGATGGCCCCCGTATTGCGTCAGGTCTATGACCAAATGATGGAACCCAAATGGGTGATCTCGATGGGCGTCTGCGCATCAAGTGGTGGAATGTTTAACAACTACGCAATTCTTCAAGGTGTCGACCAAATCGTGCCTGTCGACGTGTACGCGCCTGGCTGCCCACCAACACCTGAAACTTTGATTCACGCCATCGAAACTTTGCACCAGAAAATTGAAGATGGCGAAATCATGCGCCGTCGTGCCACGAGCGGCGCTGGCGCAAACATTCACATCACAGAGATTCCCGCACAAACTTCGCCCGTGCCCGTCTTGCTCAGTCGTCCTTCAGTCTTGGGAACATCGTCATGAGCGATGTCGAGGCAACCCCCGAAGCGCAACCGCAATTGCATGGTTGTCCGCTGAGCGATTCACGCGGTCAAACAGTGGTGCACCCAACCCGTGCTCAGTATGTGGCGCTCATGAAAAAGTTGCTTGATGGCGGTTATGTCATGTGCAGCGATCTCACTGCCACCGATTATTTGACTCATTCAGGGCGCACCTTGCCCGACGGCATTGACGCGGAACGATTTGAAGTTGTCGTCAATCTGACGGCCATTGCTACGCGCGATCGAATTCGAGTTCGGGTGCAAGTGCCTGAATCAGATCCGTTGCTTGCATCTTTGTTTGATTTGTGGCCGGGTACCGAAGCCATGGAACGAGAAGTCTTCGACATGTTTGGCATTTCGTTTGACGGGCACCCCGATCTCACGCGTATTTTGATGCCCGAAGATTGGGATGGTCATCCGCTTCGTAAGGATTATTCGATCGGTCGCATTCCGGTGCAATTCAAGGGGTCAAACTCATGACATCGGTTGAAAACATCTTCAGAACAAATGAAGGCGCGCAAGAAATGCGCCCTCGTAGTGAAATCAGTGCGAAAGAAATTTTGCGCGAGGTTGGTTCGGTCTTACGCATGAGCGAAGCCGAAGTTGCCAAGCTCGGACAGATGCCCGCTGATGCCGATGAAGATCAAACCATGATCATCAACATGGGACCGCAGCACCCCAGTACTCACGGTGTCTTGCGACTCATGCTCGAACTTCAAGGTGAAAAAGTTCTGCGCTGCAAGCCCATCATTGGTTACTTGCATACCGGTATGGAAAAGACCGGTGAAGAGCTCACATACATGCAAGGTGGCACCAATGTCACGCGCATGGACTACTTGAGTCCGCTCAATAACGAACTGGTCTTCTCAATGGCAGTTGAAAAACTGCTCGGTATCGAAAACGACATTCCTGAACGCGCCGTTTGGATGCGCATGTTGTTGTCTGAACTCAACCGTATGAGCAGTCACTTGTTGTTCCTCGCCTCAAATGGCATGGACCTCGGTGCAGTATCGATGATGTTGTACGGATGGCGCGAACGTGAAGAAGTATTGCGCTTCTTCCAAAAAGTCACGGGCCTCCGAATGAATCACAACTTCATCCGTCCTGGTGGAGTTGCCGCGGACCTGCCAGCAGGTTGGCGTGATGATGTTCTCACGATTCTTGAAATGCTGCCTGTCCGTTTGGCCGAGTACGACATCTTGATGACTGATCAGCCCATTTGGCGCGAGCGTTTGCAAGGTGTTGGTGTCATTACTGCCGATGAGGCTTTAGCCCTCGGAACGAGCGGACCGATTTTGCGTTCAACTGGTGTTGCTTGGGACTTGCGTCGTGATCAGCCGTATTTGCATTACGACAAAGTTGAATTTGACGTCATTGTCGGTTCATACGGTGATGCATTCGATCGTTACGCGATTCGCATCAACGAAATTCGTGAATCGATCCGCATTGTGCACCAAGTTCTTGATGCCATGCCGCTTGGCGACTACCGCATTCAAAATAAGAAGGTCACGCCCCCGCCGCGTGCCCGCATTGATGAATCAATGGAAGCTTTGATTCACCACTTCAAGATTTTCACCGAGGGTTTCAAAGTTCCCGAGGGCGAGGTGTACGCCGCAATTGAAAGTCCACGTGGCGAAATCGGCTGTTACATCGTGAGTGACGGTGGCCCGAAGCCATATCGCATTCACATGCGTGCCCCTAGTTTCGTGCGCGGTGGTTTAGTGGCCGACGCGGTTGCAGTGATTTCGTCTATTGACCCGGTTCTAGGAGAGGTCGATCGCTGATGGCCCGCTTAACAGAAGACAATGTCCGTCTTGCTAAAGAGATCATCGGTCGTTATCCACGACCGCGCTCAGCAATGATCCCGCTGTTGCACCTCGCGCAACAGCAAGATGGCTATGTCACCAATGACGCAATGGTTCACATTGGCGAACTCGTTGGTGCAACATCGGCTGAAGTGTACGGAACTGCATCGTTCTACGAAATGTTTAAGTTTGAACCAGTTGGCAAATACCTCGTCAACATTTGCGGAACGATGTCGTGTGCATTGATGGGCTCTGAAGAACTCATGCATCATGCCGAACACAAACTTGGTGTCAAGGCCGGAGGAACAACCAGCGACGGCATGTTCACTCTTGAACATGCCGAATGTCAGGCTGCATGCACTGAAGCCCCGTGTTTGCAAGTGAACTATCGCTATCGCTTCCGCGTGACGCCCGAAAGTTTTGATTCATTGATCGACGACTTGGCTGCTGGTCGGTTGACCGCCGAAAT
Organism: Actinomycetota bacterium; assembly: GCA_041172985.1. GTDB lineage: Bacteria > Actinomycetota > Acidimicrobiia > Acidimicrobiales > Ilumatobacteraceae > Casp-actino8. Next base: position 5,669 of record JBEDJE010000034.1, on the reverse strand, counting down.
TCCTGATCACGGAACAGTTGCCAAAGTTCGCCAGCACATTCCTGCTGATCGTGGTGTTGGAGCAGTACCTCCCGAATCAGTGACTGAAGCGCCGGCATGGCTCGATGGGAAGGCTGCGCTATGAGCGGAACATACGCCCACGCTCCTGGCTTTATTGCCGGAGATCGTCCAAAGATCGTGACATCACGATTTGAATTTGAAGACTCGTACACATTGCAGCGTTATCTCGCGACCGATGGGTACAAAGGTTTGCGCGCAGCGCTTGGTCGAGCCGCCAACGAAGTGCACGATGAAGTCAAGAGTGCAACCGTGCTTGGTCGCGGCGGAGCCGGTTTCCCCGCTGGCACAAAGTGGGGACTCACACCACAAGGTGTGTACCCGCGTTATTTAGTCGTTAATGGCGACGAGAGCGAACCCGGTACGTATAAAGACCGTTTGCTTATGGAGCGCGACCCGCACCAATTGATCGAAGGTTGTTTGATCGCGTGTTACGCGGCCGGACTGTCGCAGTGTTTCTTGTACATCCGTGGCGAAATGGCGTTGGCACAAGAGCGTGTCGCTACAGCTTTGAATGACGCATATGCCGCGGGATATGTGGGCAAGAACATTTTGGGCTCAAACTTTTCCGTTGACATCGTGTTGCACTGGGGTGCTGGTGCGTACGTAGTCGGTGAAGAAACCGCGTTGATCGAAAGTCTTGAAGGCAATCGCGGAATGCCACGACTCAAGCCTCCGTACTTCCCGGCTGCTATTGGTTTGTATGGTCAACCGACCATTGTGAACAACGTTGAAACTTTGGCGAACTTGCCATGGTTGATGCTCAATGGAGCCGAGGCCTACACAGCAATCGGAACCAAGACGTCACCAGGTACGCGCATGGTCGCAGTGAGCGGTCATGTCAATCGCCCCGGTGTCTACGAAATCATTAACGGAATCACCACCTTCCGTGACTTGTTGTACAAAGAAGAATTCTGTGGTGGCATTCGTAACGGCAACCAGTTGAAGGCGTTTGTACCTGGTGGCGGTTCGGCACCGTGGTTCACCGAAGATCAACTCGATATTCCTTTCGAAGGTCCACAAGCTGGAGCCGCTGGTTCGATGCTCGGATCTGGTGCGGTCATGGTGATGGACGAAACCACCGATATCCCGGCTGCTGCTCTTACCTTGACTCGTTTCTATGCCCACGAGTCATGCGGTAAGTGCACTCCGTGTCGCGAAGGCGGAACTTGGCTTGAGCGAATTCTCAGCCGAGTCGTTGACGGCAAGGGAACGATGGCCGATCTTGATCAACTCATCGAAGTCGGAACTTCAATTTGTCCCGGCGATTTCCCGCACGCATCAAATGCGAAGTTGGGAATTAGTGCAGTGCCGTTCCCGTACAAGATGAACACCATCTGCTTCGTCGGACCATCGGCATACGCACCAGTGAACTCGGCGCTTGTTTTGTTCCGTGAAGAATTTGAAGCCAAGATCGTCAAGCGCAACACGATCCCTGTTACCGCCGTTGGAGCTGCGTCATGACCACGACTGAACCCAACATCGAAAACGCGGCACCGGTTGACCCCAATGCCATCACGATGTCAATCAACGGAAAGCCCGTTGCGGCTCGTAAGGGCGAATTGATTATTGCTGCTGCCGATCGCAGTGGCGATTACATTCCGCGTTTTTGTTACCACCCGCGTATGAGTGCTGTCGGCATGTGTCGTCAGTGTTTGGTTGAAGTCGAAGGCCCTCGCGGACCAATGATGGTTGTTAGTTGCATGACGCCAGTCGCTGAAGGTCAGATTGTGCGCACCGAGACCGATCAGGTGAAGCGCGCGCAAGAAGGCATCGTCGAATTGTTGTTGGCGAATCACCCACTTGATTGTCCAGTGTGCGACAAGGGTGGCGAATGTCCGCTGCAAGATCAAGCGTTTAGCCATGGTCCTGGCGAAAGTCGTTATATCGAAGAGAAGCGTCACTACGAAAAGCCAATCCCGATTAGCGATTTGGTTTTGCTTGACCGTGAGCGTTGCATCTTGTGCGACCGTTGCACGCGTTTTGCCGATGAAGTTGCTGGCGATGCATTGATCCACTTCACGTCACGAGGAAACAACACTCAAGTACAGACTTTCCCCGACGAACCATTTAGTTCGTACTTCTCGGGTAACACAGTGCAGATTTGCCCAGTGGGCGCACTCACTGCCCAGCCCTATCGATTCAAGGCTCGTCCATGGGATCTTGAAAAGAACGAGAGCACCTGCACGACTTGTTCAGTTGGTTGTCGTATCACTGTTGAGTCAAGCCGAGATGAACTCTTGCGCTATCAAGGTGTCGATAGCGATCCGGTGAACCATGGTTGGTTGTGCGATAAGGGCCGATTCAACTTTGAGTCAGTGAAGAATGATCAGCGCTTAACTGAGCCAATGGTCAAGCACAACGGTGCATTGGTGCCGACGTCATGGAGTTCGGCATTGTCAACTGCAGCGAACTTGATTTTGCAAGCCGTTAAAGACAACGGTGCACAAAGTGTCGCAATTATTGGTGGCGCTCGCGGGACGAACGAAGACGCATATGCATGGTCATTGTTTGCACAGGCCTTAGGCGTCACCAACGTCGATGCACAACTCGACGATGGTTTGCCGGCATCTGTGTTCGGATACAACCAGGCAACTATTGATCAAGCAGCAAATGCAACGACAGTTATCTTGTTGTCACCAGACCTCAAAGAAGAATTGCCCATTTTGTACTTGCGTTTGCGTGATGCATCTGAAAAGAAGCGCAGCAAACTGATTGAATTCGCTCCTAAGCAGACCGGCATCACGCGTTATGCATGGAAGTCAGTGGCATACGAACCAGGTAACCAGGTTGCAGTTGTTGCTAGCACTTTGGCTGACGCAACGATTGCTGCGCAGGTGGCCAAAGGATCAGTTGTCGTCGTTGTGGGTCGCGCCAACTTGGCCGAAGATGATTCGTTCACGATGGCAGCTCTTGATGCAGTCATGGCGGCAGCTCCCAATGCAACCGTATTGCCAGTGATTCGCCGCGGCAATGTGCGTGGAGCTATCGAATCTGGTTTGGTGACGGGATCAACGACATCAATCTTGCGTTCAGCAGTAGCTGGAAAGATCAACTGTTTGATTCTTCTTGGTGCAGATCCGATTGCTGACGTTCGTGATACCGAACTTGCTCGGCAAGCAATGGCTGCAGTTCAGCACGTTATTGCGATTGATACTTTTGCATCGTCTTCTTCGCAGCGCGCCGACGTGTTGTTGCCAGCCGCAGCGTTTGGTGAAAAAGACGGAACCACAACAAACCTTGAAGGACGAGTGACACAACTCAATCGCAAGGTCAATGTTCACGGCACCGCTCGCCCCGATTGGATGATCGCTCTCGAACTCGCCGATTACTTGGGTCATGACTTGGGTGTTGGTTCAGTTCAAGAAGTTCACCAACAGTTAGTGAGCAAAGTTGCCGCATTCGGCGATGCAACACGTGCCGCGCTTGCGATCAACCCAGACGGAGTCTTGTTGCGTCGTTCGTCCGGAAACGTTTCGGCAGGGTCAGCGCCAACTGTGCCCGATCGGCCTGGCTTTGGTTATCGCTTAGTAGTCAGCCGCAAGTTGTACGACAACGGAAGCAATGTTGCACATTCAGCGTCGTTGGCTCCGTTGGCACCAGGTTCGTCTTTGCACATGCATCCGCTCGACCTCGATCGACTCGGTGCGGCAGTTGGCGCACAGGTCAAGGTTTCAAATGATCGCACATCGATCGTGATGCCGATTGTTGCTGATGAATCAGTGACCCGAGGAACTGTTTGGGCCGCATGGGCACAAAATGGCTCAAACATTGGCGAACTGATTGATTCGTCACGTTCAGTGAACGACGTGAAGGTGGAAACACTGTGAACAACTCAACTTCACTTCTCGGTCTCGATCCAATCGCCATCGGTGATTTGATTTGGACACCACTTTTGATCATCTTGCTCAAGGTCGTTGTGGTCTTTGTCATCGGACTTGTCGCCACCATGTTGATGGTGTGGTTTGAGCGTAAAGCAATCGCTGGCATGGGTAACCGCATCGGACCAAACAAGGCGGGCCCGTGGGGCTTGCTCCAAACTTTGGCTGACGGAATCAAGTTGTTCTTCAAAGAAGATTTGTTGCCCGATCGTGCTGACCGTTTCGTCTTCAAACTGGCCCCGTACTTGGCGTTTGTTCCGGCTTTCTTAGTGTGGGCAGTCATTCCTCTCGGTGGAGATTTTTCAGATGGCAAAGATGGTCTGGTCACATGGTTTGGTGAAGCGACCCGTGTGCAGTTAGCTGATCCGCCGATTGGTGTTTTGTTGTTGCTGGCCCTGTCATCGATTGCCGTGTACGGAATCATGTTGGCTGGTTGGTCAAGTGGTTCAAAGTATCCATTGCTCGGATCGGTGCGTGCTTCGGCACAAATGGTTTCATACGAAGCGGCCCTCGGACTCAGTATTGCAACGGTCATCTTGATGGCAGGAACATTGTCGACGAGCGGCATCGTTGGTAACCAAACAAGTTTTACTGATTGGCACGTGGTGTCAACCGGCATCATTCCGTTCATCATTTTCATGTTGGCCGCCACTGCTGAAATGAATCGTCCACCGTTCGACTTGGTTGAAGCCGAGCAAGAACTTGTTGGTGGATTCAACACCGAATACTCAAGCATTCGATTCGGTCTGTTCTTCTTGGCCGAGTTCATGAACACCATCACCATGAGTGGTGTCATCGTGACCCTGTTCTTCGGTGGCCCACAGGGCTTGTTCAACATTCCTGGTATCCCGGGAGCCATCGAAGGTTCGATTTGGCTCATTGCCAAAGTTCTGGTGTTCTTGTACATCTATGTCTGGATGCGAGCCACGTTGCCTCGCTTCCGTTACGACCAGTTGATGGATCTTGGTTGGAAGATTTTGATTCCAACCTCACTTGGCTGGTTCATGTTGATGGCCGTCTTGCGCCTCGGCCGTGACGAAGACTGGAATGCCGTCGTGGTTGCCATCGTCGCTGCCGTGATCATTCTCGGATGTGTTGCGCTGATGTCAACTGCTGTGAAAGTTAGTAAAGCCAATCGCGAACGTGAAGGAGCGATGTTCTGATGGGTTACCTCGGAGGATTTCTTGTCACGCTGGCTCAGGTCGGCCGACGCAACAAACTGACACTTGAGTATTCAGGTGGTCGTGAAAACAAAAAGGGCAAGCCGCAAAAAGACGAGAAGTCGCCTAAGCCCGAGCGTCTTCATGGTCGCCATGTCCTGAACCGTTATGAAGACGGTATGGAAAAGTGCATCGGTTGCGAATTGTGCGCCGGCGTCTGCCCCGCTAAGTGCATTTATGTACGAGGTGCTGACAACGATCCCGAAAATCCAACGTCACCCGGCGAGCGATTTGGTTTCGTGTATGAAATCAATTACTTGCGATGCATCCACTGCGACTTGTGTGTCGAAGCATGTCCGACTGAAGCAATCACCGAAACGAAGTTGTTCGAGTTCTCGTTTACAAATCGCCAGGATGCCATTTACACCAAAGACGAATTGGTTGTTGGCGATGACGGTAAGCCACAACAGTTGCCGTGGGAAGACTGGCGTGAAGGTGAAGACATTTTGACGTCGGGTTGGTTGCGGGCGACTGCTCCATCGGGCGACGCAACCTTTGAGGGTGTCGTTGG
>JBEDJE010000033.1:6967-12426 GCA_041172985.1 Actinomycetota bacterium | reverse complement strand
TCTTTGTGTTGCACTCCGAAGCGTTGTTCTTCGTCAACGATTAAAAGTCCGAGATTCTTGAACTTGACATTGTTTGATAAGAGACGATGGGTTCCAATCACACAGTCGATATCACCAGATTCGAGACCTTTGATGACTTTTGTTGCCTCGGCGTTGGTGAGAAAACGTGATAGGACTTCGACGCGAATGGGGTAACCCGCAAAGCGATCTGAAAAAGTATTGCCATGTTGTGATGCAAGCAGTGTCGTGGGCACCAATATTGCGACCTGCATGCCGTCTTGGATGGCTTTGAATGCGGCACGTACTGCGACTTCAGTTTTGCCGAAACCGACATCGCCACAAACCAAACGGTCCATGGGGAATGCTCGTTCCATGTCGGCCTTTGTGTCATCGATTGCTTTTTTCTGATCGGGGGTTTCGACGTAGGGAAATGAATCCTCCATTTCGAATTGCCATGGAGTATCAATGCTGAACGCGTGGCCTTGTGCGCTGACGCGTTTTTGGTACAACACCACTAGCTCTTGGGCGATCTCGCGAACTGCGCTACGCACCTTCGATTTTGATCTTGCAAAATCACTTCCACCTAAGCGATGTAGAACGGGCGTTTCGCCGCCGACGTAATGACGCACGGTGTCAATCTGGTCGGAGGGAACGTACAGTTTGTCGCCACCCTTGTAGGCGAGTAACAGATAGTCGCGCTCGATGCCGCCGACTGTTCGCTTCACCATGCCTTCGTATTTGGCGACTCCGTGAATGTAATGAACGACATAGTTGCCGGTCTTGAGATCTTCAAAGACCGTGCCGCCTTCGCGCTTTTTCGGTCGGGGTTGACGGTGTGATCGACGCCGACCAGTGATATCGGCTTCGGTAATGACTGCAACTTTTGCCGACGGAATACTGAAGCCACGATGTAACGAGGTGACGACAATGGCGCCACCTTTACTGGCCAGGTTGGGGGCTTTGCCATCGGTGAGTTCGTGGTAGATGTCGAGTTGAAGTCCGGCATTGCTGAATATTTCGCTCAGTCGTTGGGCCGAACCTTCACCATCAGCAGCGACAACAACTCGGTATCCCTGCGACAACAAAGTGCGCATTCGTTCGGCGATTCCGTCACCACTTCCGCCCATCGCACCCCAACCGCTTGCTTCCATGAGCGGCATATCTGGACCGTCGGCAACAGGAATGAGATTCCATGAGCCACGGGTTTCGCTGAGTAGTCGATCGGGTGGTGAATAGAGACGTGGAAAATCATGTTCAGCATCGCGGGCCCACGACGATGCCAGTGCTTTTGCCAGATCGGCTTCTTCGGCCAGTAGATCAGCGGCTCGATCGCGCATTCGCCGAGGTTCGATGAGCAGCATTTTTGAGCCGCGCGGTAAAACATCGCTCAACAAAGTTGGCGACTCGGTGAGCCATGGAAGCCAACTTTCCATGCCATCAAATAAAGCACCTTCACTTAATCGTTCCCAATGTTCGCGTCCCCAAGGTTCGGCACCCACCATCGCGGCGGCTCGTTCACGAACTGCGTCATTGAGAATTAACTCACGCGCCGGGAAGATTGCAACTTCGTCGAGATCGTTATCACTGCGCTGATCGTGGACCGAGAAGTTCGTGAGGCGGTCAACTTCGTCGCCCCAAAGATCGATACGAATTGGGGCGTCGGCAGTTGAAGGGAAAACGTCAATGATTGCGCCACGTCGAGCGACTTCGCCTCGATGCTCAACAAGATCTTCGCGTCGATAGCCGCCATTGACAAGCGTGCGCATCAATTCATCGGGGTCGAGTGACATGCCTTGACGAATGATGACTGGTTGATTCGTTGCAGTGTCGGGGCCCAACTGTTGTAGGAGTGCGCGCATGCTGGCCACGATGATTTGTGGAGTGCGATCTTCTGACTGCAGTCGCCATAAAACTTCGAGTCGTCGTCCCATCGTTTCAACGCTTGGGCTGACACGTTCAAAGGGCAGTGTTTCCCAAGCCGGGAATAACATCACGTCGCCTGCTGGCATGAAGGCCTTGATGTCATCGGCAAGTTGAGCCGCCATTGTGCTGGTGGGGCAGGCGACGACAACTGGACGCCGACCAGAAAGTTGCGCAAGAGCAGCAATTGCAATGCTGCGAGCGGTGTCAGGAACTGCAACGGTTCCATCGGGCGAACCAATGAGCGACATTAAAGCTTTGTCGTCGCGCAACAAAGTCGCGAGTGAGTGAAGAGCCCCCGTTTGCGTCGTGATCATGTGGGGCAACTCACAACGCGTTGTACATATTCATCGCGGCGTCGACGCCATCGGCGATGATTTTCAAAACTGCATCTGCGGCGACGTTCACTGCGACATCAAGGACCTGTCGTTCAGCGGCAGGAACTTTTGACAACACGTGATTTGCGCCTTGTTCTTTATTGCTGGGCTTGCCGACGCCTAAACGAACACGAATGAATTCTTGGGTGCCGACATGCGATGTGATACTTCGCAGTCCGTTGTGGCCACCAAGACCACCACCTTTTTTGATGCGAACGACGCCCGGTTCGAGATCGAGTTCGTCTTGGATCACGATGAGAGCATCAACTGATTTAAATCCGTAGCGGCGCATCAACTTGCTGACTGCTTGGCCAGATTCGTTCATAAACGTTGTAGGAAATGCGAGAACTGCACGTGTGCCACCCGCTAGGCGAACTTCGGCAACAAGAGCAGAATCGCGACCAGCACGAAGTGTTTCATTGCTTCGGCGAGCAAGTTCAACGACGACGTCTTCGCCAACGTTGTGGCGCGAGCGAGCATATTGTTTTCCGGGATTGCCAAGACCAACGACGAGAGCGTTAAAAGTTGACACGCCTGAACCCGATCGGGTCGCTTCTTTTCCAGAGCGGCCGAAGAGGCCCACGGACTATCTCAGGACTTGGACTTGTCGTCACCAGCAGCCGGGGCAGCGCCTTCGGCAGCGGCGGGGGCGGCAGTGGCGACCTCGGCCTTGGATCCAGCGATTGCAGTGACAATTGCCAAATCCGGATCACCAAGTGCACGTGTGCCTTTAGGCAAGGCGATTGCGCCCAAGCGAATGACATCGCCAGGCTTCATGTTGGTGATGTCAACAGTGATCTCACTGGGCATATTGGCCGGAGTGGTGACGATGTCGATGGTGTCTGATGATGCATCGACAAGTCCGCCATCGGCCAAGACGGCCTTTGCTTCGCCAGCCAAAACGACGGGCACAGAGATGGTGAGTTCTTCGCTCATGTTGATGCGCAAGAAATCGACGTGCGCAACGGTGCGGCGAACGGGGTGACGCTGCATGTCCTTGACAACTGCTGGGTAAACGTTGCCGTCAACGCTGATTTCAAGAATCGTATTTGAACCAGCAGCACCTGACAACGCATTGCGAAGATCGCGACGTTCGATGAGAACCGAGATCGGGTCCATGCCCTGGCCGTAGATGACGGCAGGAATCTTCTCTTCGCGGCGGAGGCGACGTGAAGCCGCGCTTCCGGTGTTACGACCAGATGTTGCTACGAGGGTGGTGGACATGGCGAGACCTTTCATGCCGGACCCCATGGTCCGGATGTTCACAAACAGTTGCCAATACTAGAGGCGCAGCAGGTGGGTTCCCACCCTGACAAGGGCGAGAAGACGAATTACGCCTGGTTTTCGCCGCCGAAAATCTCGCTCACACTGGTGTCGTCAAAGACGGCAGCGAGGGCGTCGGCGATGATCTTGCCGACCGACAAAACTTCGATCTTGGGGATATGAGCCTCGGGGGCGAGTGGCAAGGTGTTGGTCAGAACGACTCGGTTGATCCGTGAGTTCGTGAGGCGTTCGATGGCCGGACCCGACAAAACGCCGTGGGTAGCCATAGCCCAGACCTCGGTTGCGCCCTTGTCGAGCAGCAAATGGGCGGCTGAAACGATGGTTCCGCCCGTGTCAATCATGTCGTCGGTCAAGATGCACAGACGACCTTCGACCTCACCGATGACGTCAAGGGCCTGGGCGACGTTGGTGCTGCCCTTGGGGCGGCGTTTGTACACAAAAGCCAAGTCGGCGCCGAGATCGGCTCCGAGGTGTTGCTGCATACGCTCGGCAACCTTGATGCGACCCGCATCTGGTGACACGATCACGGGGTTTTTGGCATTGGCACGGATGTATTGCTCGATGACCGGCATGGCCGTCAAGTGGTCGACAGGACCGTCAAAGAATCCCTGAATCTGTCCGCTGTGAAGGTCGATGGAGACCATGCGCTTGGCACCAGCGGCCTTGAACAAGTCGGCGATGAGGCGAGCAGTGATGGGTTCGCGACCCTCGGCTTTGCGGTCTTGGCGGGCGTAACCGTAGAAAGGGCACACTGCAGTGATGCGCTTAGCTGAAGCGCGCTGAGCGGCATCGATCATGATGAGTTGCTCCATGATGGAGTCATTGATTGAGCGGCCATCGCAACCGAAATGGCTTTGCATGATGAAGACGTCCGAGCCGCGCACGCTCTCGCCGAACCGTGGGCGCACCTCTCCGTTGGCAAATTCGACCAGGTTGTGTTCGCCAAGTTCGATCCCCAAATAGCCAGCAACCTCTTGGGCGAGAGCCGGATGCGTACGTCCCGAATACAGGGACATGCGCTTGGTTGTGACTTTGTCAATCTGGCTCAACGGAGACCCCCATGGACTTGCTGGCGTTAGGTGCGGTGACTGAATCATAGAACGCACCGGTCGTCTGACCATCAGCGACTCGTGAGCCTGGCGATAAATGTGCAAATGGGCCAACAGTGGCATTGTCACCAATGTGGGCATTCACGGCACTCGTGCTTTCAATCGTGGAGTGAGAGCCCACGATGCAATCAACGAGGCGAGAGTTTGGTCCGATCTGGCTTCCTGTGCCAATGCGCGTATGGCCCTGCAACATTGTTCCGGGATACAACGTGACGTCGCGATCGATCTGCACATCAACATCAACAAAAGTTTGACGGGGATCAAACATGGTGACGCCATTCAGTAGCCAATGACGATTTGTTCGGGCGCGAAGTTCGCGTTCGGCAAGTGCTAATTGCCAACGATCATTGACTCCTTGAGTTTCGGATGCATCGGCAACGACCGCGCCCACTTGATGGCCCATATCGGCCAACACTGCGACAACATCGGTTAAGTAATACTCAGATTGAGCATTGTTGGGCGTGACTCGCCGCAACGCCGGGCCAAGTAGGTCACGGCGAAATGCATAAATGGACGTATTGATTTCGTTGATTTTGCGCTCATCGTCGGTCGCGTCGCGTTGCTCGACAATGCGCAAGACGCGACCATCTTTGGCGCGTACGACTCGTCCGTAGCCAGTGGGATCATCGATTTTGGCGACGAGAACGGTTGCTGCATGGCCACTCGACTCGTGCTGCTGTACCAAATGATCAATGGTTTCGCGACGTAAAAGCGGTGTATCGCCAGGCAGAACAAGGATGGTTGAAGTGTCATCGTGTTCAGCGGGCGA
>JBEDJE010000033.1:0-6926 GCA_041172985.1 Actinomycetota bacterium | reverse complement strand
TGGTCGAGGGCAGTTAACCCGACACTGACGGCATCTCCCGTTCCGCGCTGAATGCTTTGTGATGCAAATGAGACATTGGCCCAACTGGGTGAATCGGCGGTGACTCGAGAAGTCACTTGATCGGCTCCGTGCCCGACGACGATGATCGATTGATCGGGTTGCGCACCCGATAACGAATGAATGACATGCATGACCATGGGTCGGCCACAGATCAGGTGGAGCGGCTTGGGCCGTTGCGAACGCATGCGAGTGCCTTCTCCGGCTGCGAGAACAATGGCGTATAACGACATATCACCGTCATATCACACACGTCGCAGAGCACTTCAGACCAAAGTGGCTCCGGGGAGAGGGCTCGAACCCCTATTCGCGGAATCAAAATCCGCCGTCCTACCATTGAACGACCCCGGAACGATCGGAGGCCTTGTGAGCTACCAACCGCTGACAAAGTTATCCGCAATCAGGCGAATTCAGCCGACTTTGTATCTGCCGTTTGGATAGAGGTCCCGAACTCGCTAGCGTGTGAGGTCTGTCATTGGAGAGGTCCTATGGGTTCGTTAATTAAAAAGCGACGTAAGCGCATGCGTAAGAAGAAGCACAAGAAGATGCTTCGCCGTACTCGCCATCAGCGTCAACGCAAGTAATTCACAACTTCTGATTTATTTGAATCACTGCCCGGTTCTGGTTTCAACGACCTGAGCTTCGGGCAGTGCTTCGCGTAATCCCTCACCCACATTGGTGGCCAGATCGGTGATGAACCAGGTGGCCCCGCTTCCAGCCAGAGTTGGTATCTGACCGGTTGCTTCAATGATGCGGTCGCGCCACTTCACGAGTTCGGGCTCGACGACGAGCGCCGCTGGTTCAAGATCGTTCGGTCCGTCTGAACGCGGATGACCGAGAGCATCCCACGCTTTGTACACCGCTGGTGTGCTGACATGAAGCGGCGGGATGATCAACGTGACATTGTGCGGTTCATGAGGAACGGGCTCGATGATTTCGCCAATTCCACTGACTCGCGCTTGTCCTTGCGCAATACAAAACGGAACATCGGCACCGATTGATGCACTCGCGATGACGTCGGCAGAAGATGTGCGTCCAGCCCAGCGGAAAATCGCAGCCGCATCGGTCGAACCTCCGCCGAGTCCGCCGCCGTGCGGAATGTTCTTAGTCACAATGACGTGAGCGGTGCGATCAACAAATTTCAGAGCACGTGTGACCAAGTTGTTGTCATCAGCTGAAATTCCGGCTGCATATGGGCCGGTGAATTCAAGTCCGCTGTTTCCTGGAGTGATACTCAACTCGTCGTGCAATTCAAGGGTGGTCATGATCGCATCGATGAGGTGATAACCATCTGTGCGTACGCCGGTGATACGCAAACTGAGAGTGAGCTTCGCCGGAGCAAGTATGAGATGTGGTGCTGAAGTCACAGGTATATGTCTAGTCGTTTGTCGGGTCGTTACGAACGCTGGTTCTTTTGAATCTCGGTTGCAAGGCGACCCCATTGGTGAACATCGAGTTCTTCGGGGCGAGCTTCAGGCGATACGCCAGCGAGAACAAAGTTTTCGGGTGTGGCGATTGCAGCGAGCGAACGGCGCAACATTTTGCGGCGTTGTCCAAAACCAGTTCGAATCACTTTGAATAGTTGCTGCGGTGCAATATGTGGTCCAACTGCGGGGGTTTCACGTCGAGTGATTTCAATAATGCTCGATGTGACTTTGGGTCGTGGAATAAACACACTCGGTGGCACATCGCCCAAGACACGAGCAGTGGCCCAGTAAGCAACTTTGACGCTGATCGCGCCGTAGTCGGACGAACCGACACTTGATGCCAAACGAAGAGCAACTTCTTTTTGAACCATCACCACAAAGCGCGAAATCTGTGGGATCGCATCAAGAAGATCGGCGACTAGTGGCGTGGCCACGTTGTACGGCAGGTTGGCAACAACTACAGCCTTGCTTTCGGGGGGAATGATTTCGTTCCAATCAAGTTCGAGCGCATCACCAACAACTACTGAAACATTGGGTAATTCTTTGACGACATCGCGCAGAACAGGAGCAATCCCGTGATCGATTTCGATCGCTGTGATGCGTGCTCCGGTCTCGGCAAGAGCAAGAGTCAGCGAACCAAGACCTGCGCCTATTTCTACGACATGATCGTTGGGGCCGACGTTGGCCATACGAGCAATGCGACGAACAGTGTTGGGGTCAGAAACAAAGTTCTGTCCAAAAGCGCGGCGCGGTGCCAAACCATGTTGTGCCAATAACTCGGTGATGTCGCGATGTGAATGGGTCACGGAATGATCTCAGAAACTGATTTGCACGGGGATGGGTGCATCAATCAGATCGGCAATCTCTAAAAAGACATCTGTGTGAATCAAGATGATGTTGCCACCAGGAAGAGATTGAATCGAAACGTTATTGCATTCAAGTTTGCGACCATTGTTGAGGTTGGTGACGGTGATGATTGCTCCAATGAGCGCATGTGGAGTTGCACACGGCTGAAGCCCGAGTAAGTCGCCACGCCAGCGAATGAACGAAGCACTACCGTTGACATTTGATCCAGTTTGCGGTGCCGGCACATTAACGGTGATGATTTCGGGAGCTTGAGAGCCATTGTTCTCGGGAAGAAAAGCAGGCTCGGCGGGTTCGGAATCGCTGGGCTCCACTGATATTGCAGGAGCCAAAGTCGATGTGGTGTTGGCCGAACTTGAAGAATCGTTACCTGAAAGCAGCAACGCGGGTACTGCGATCAGTGTGATCACGGCAGCGAGCACAAGGCGACGGCGTTCGGTGAAGGTCAGCATCAGTGTTTTCAGGTTATGAAGTCAGCCGAGGGAACGCAATGCAGGCGTTGTGTGTCGTGACACGGGCCATCTCGGTTGGGCTGATGTGCTTTAAATCGGCGATATGGGTTCCGACCACGGCAACGTTGGCGGGTTGATTGGTACGACCGCGGTGGGGAACCGGCGCTAGGTAGGGGCTGTCGGTTTCAACCAAAAGGCGATCAAGAGGACACAACGTGGCTGCTTCGGCGACATCTTGAGCAGTCTTGAAGGTGACGATTCCTGAAAAACTTAAAAAGGCACCGATATCGAGACAGCGACGAGCCTCATCGGGACCGCCGGTGAAGCAATGGAAGATCGTTTGTTCGGGGACACCTTCGGTGCGCAAAATGTCGAACGTGTCATCCCAGGCATCGCGGGTATGGATGATCAACGGAAGTTGGTGTTGATGGGCTAATTGAATCTGCGCTGCGAATGCAATTTTTTGTTCGTCACGAGCAGAATGCTCGTAGTAGTAATCGAGTCCGGCTTCGCCGATCGCCACCACGCGTGGGGACGAAATGAGATCAACAATCGTGTCGACTCCATGAATTGCTTCATGTGGATGCAAGCCAACGCTGGCCCACACATCGTCAAATTGATTCGCGCAGACGATTGCAGCTCGCGATGATTCGGCATCACATCCGACAGTGATGAAACGAGAAACATTGGCGGCGCGTGCATTGTCAAGAACGCCGACTGTGCCGCCAAGGTCTTTGTTGCCGTCGCCGCGATAACGATCTTCATCTAGATGGCAGTGAGTGTCGGTCCACATAGAAATTCGAAGTTGTTTCTCAGTCGAGTTTGCGACGCGGGAAGAGAGGTTCGCCCTTGTCGATGGTTGCTCCGCCGGGATAACCGCCCCATGTCACCGATGACGGAACACGTTGATCGCTGACTTGTCCCTGCATGCCGATCCGTTCCCAGATTGTCTGCATCGTGTCTGGAATTGCCGGTGAAGCCAGGATGCAGACAATGCGCAAGGCTTCAAGAGCGTCTCCCATGACTGCGTCGACATCTGGGCCAGGCTCGGCCTTCCACGGCTCGTTGTTCTCGAGGTGAGCATTCGTCGCACGAATCAGTTGCCACGTTGCCTCAAGTGCTCGACTTGGCTGCACGTCGGCCCAGCGAGCGATGGTTTCAGAAACTGCTTCAGCAGCTGCAGTAGCAAGAGGGCTGTCGGCTCGTGGTGCTGGCGCGATGCCGTTGCACTTTTTCCCGACCACAGTTGCAACGCGGCTCAATAAGTTGCCGAGATTGTTTGCGAGGTCTGAGTTGTAACGACCAATGAGTCCTTCGAACGTGAAGTCGCCATCGGCGCCATATGGAGTTTCGGCCAACACGTAATAACGGAATCCGTCAAGACCGATGTCATCGATGAGGTCAAGAGGGTTCACAACATTGCCAGTGGTCTTTGACATCTTCTCGCCACCGACTAATAGCCAGCCTCCAACGGCCCAACCTTTCGGCGGTTCAATGCCGGCTGACATCAACATGGCGGGCCAGTAGACGCAATGGAACCTGATGATGTCCTTGCCAATGAGGTGAAAATCGACGGGCCAATGTTTGTTGAAGTTGTCATCGTCGGTTCCGTAGCCAATCGCCGTGATGTAGTTCGCTAAAGCGTCGAACCAGACGTAGGTGATGTGCTTGTCGTCCCAAGGCAACGGAATGCCCCAAGAAAAACTGGTGCGGCTGATACTGAAGTCAAGGAGGCCCTGCTTGATAAAGCCAATGACTTCGTTCATTCGGTAATCGGGAACAATGCTGCTGGGGTGGTCGGCATACCACTGCAAAAGACGATCGCCATAGCGCGACAGGCGGAAGAAATAGTTTTCTTCTTCAACATGCTCGACGGGCTTTTTGTGAATGGGGCAATTGCCGTCAACAAGATCGTCTTCAGTGAAGTAAGCCTCGCAAGGCACGCAATACAAACCGCTGTACTTGTCGAGCTCGATGTCGCCGCTGTCGTAGCACGCTTGCAAAAGCTTCTGCACTCCGACGCGGTGGCGTTGTTCGGTCGTGCGAATGAAGTCGTCATTGCTGATGTTGAGTTTCTTCCATGCGTCAGCGAAAAGAGGGGCGATGGAATCGGCGAATGCCTGCGGAGCCATGCCGGCAGCATCGGCGGCTTGTTGAATCTTGAGACCGTGCTCGTCGGTGCCAGTTAAGAAGTGGACTTGATCGCCGATGAGTCGATGCCAACGGGCAACAGCATCGCCGATGATGGTGGTGTACGCATGTCCAAGATGTGGTTTGGCGTTGACGTAATAGATCGGTGTCGTGGCGTAAAAGCTGTGTGACGAATGTTCAGAGGGTGAGACCACGTTCTTGAGGCTACGACCTCACTAGCGTGACTTTCATGTCAATTGAAGATCTGGGGAATGTTGTTGGGGGAAGGGCATTGGGAAGTTGATGTTTGAATTCGATCAAGCCACCGCAGTTCATCGCGAAAGTTCGGGCAACTCTGAAGGGTCGGTCGTTTACTCGACCAAGGTGCACCCTGGTTGGGACATCATGGGAAATGCCAACGGGGGATATCTGCTGGCATTGGTGGGGCACGCTCTTTCAGATGCAACAGGCCGACCTGATTGCATCACGGTTACTGCGCATTACTTGGCACCGTGTCCGGCGGGTGAGGCACGAATCGTCGTGACACCTGTTCGGGCGGGACGGCGCTTTGCGACGGCGACAGCATCGCTGTATTTGCAAACAGACACCGGCGAAAAAGAAATTATTCGCGTCTTGGCGACGCTTGGCGATTTAGCGAATGACCCAGGTGGTCCATCGGCTATGGGCGAGCATGCAGAGTTTCCGCCTCGAGGTTTACTGCCTTTTCCTGAATGCCTTGGCATGGCCGAATCGGCCGTGGACAACTTTGCCTACATCCATGGGCGGCTCGGAACTCGCATTCATCCGGGAGATGTTCACTTTCGTGAAGGTGTGAAAACTGGACAGGCTTTGATTCGAGGATGGTTCGCATTTAATGACGATCGTCCGATTGATACGCGCGCTTTGTTGTTGGCAAGTGATGCTTTTCCGCCATCGGTCTTCAACCTTGATTTGCCAACTGCCTGGGTGCCGACCGTGGAATTGACAGTTCATACTCGAGCAATCCCGGCGCCCGGCCCAGTGGCGTGCGTTTTTTCAACTCGTTTTGTACAAAATGGGTTACTTGAAGAAGACGGCGAGATGTGGGATTCGCAAGGAGTATTGGTGGCGCAAAGTCGCCAACTTGCTTTAGCTCCGCGACAATAAAGCTTGGGCGGCTTTGCGAGTGTCCTTGCGGCCAATGGCAAGGATGCTGACACACAATCCAATCGCCAGCCAAAGTTTCTGCGGCGAATATCGAAAGCGTGATTGTGATCGCACTCGCATTCCCGAAAAACGCACGATGGGGTACGAACGCTCACGAGCAATCTTTTCAAGTTCAGCGTCGGGATTGACAGCGAATGAGTACTTCGTTGACTCAAGCATCGGAAGATCGCTTGCTGCATCGCTGTATGAATAACTCTGCGACAAGTCGTATCCGAGATCGCGTGCGAGTTCCATAATTGCCACTACTTTTCCACTTCCGTAGCAAAAGGAACCAATGATTTCTCCGGTGTAACGCCCGTTGACGATTTCACTTCTTGTTCCGATTCCGCCGGTCATTCCGAGAGCTGCGGCTAACGGTTCGACGATTTCTGCAGGAGAAGCAGAAACGATGTAGGTGGGGCGACCAACGCGGTGATGTGAACGAATGATTTCGAGAGTCTCGGGCCGCACTTGGGACACGATCTTGGGGATGACTTCAGATGCCAGGCTTTGAAGGGTTTGCGAATCCTGTTGAAGGGTTTGCGAATCCTGCCCTTTGATGGCTCCCAAAATACGTTGGCGCACTTTGAGCGTTTTCCCATCGGTTGCTCCAGATGTTCGAAAGGTCAATGCCTCCCAAGCATCATGAAGTAACTGTTTCGTGCTGAGATGTCCTGATTTCCAGGCAACGCCGGCCAAAGTAAAAACTGACGAACCAGGAATCATCGTGCGGTCAAGATCAAAAAAAGCCGCACCCTGAATTGATGTTTCTTGATTCGAGTCAGGATCTGCCGAGAACTGTTGGGTGAGG
>JBEDJE010000032.1:0-6774 GCA_041172985.1 Actinomycetota bacterium | reverse complement strand
CTCGATCTTGCTGGCGTGTGTTCATTGCTCGCACAACAACCGCTGTTGTTTCAGCCTGGGAGTGAATGGAACTATTCAACGTCGATTGACGTACTCGGTCGGGTTGTTGAAGTCATCAGTGGTCAACGTTTGGGCGACTTTTTACATGATCGGA
This sequence comes from Actinomycetota bacterium, assembly GCA_041172985.1. Lineage (GTDB taxonomy): Bacteria > Actinomycetota > Acidimicrobiia > Acidimicrobiales > Ilumatobacteraceae > Casp-actino8. The sequence continues at coordinate 6,620 of JBEDJE010000032.1, read as the reverse complement.
TTTTTGCGCCGCTCGGAATGACCGACACTGCGTTCTATTGTCCTGAAGAAAAAGCCGATCGTTTATCGGCCTTGTATCTGGCTCATCCCAAGACCCGCTTGGCGAGGCGCGGCGACGCCGCCGATCGCGGAACGAAGAAGCTCCCTGCGGCCGATGGCGGTGGTGGTGGTTTGGTATCGACTATGCCTGACTACGTGCGCTTTGCAGAAATGTTGCGCCGCGGTGGCGAGTTCAACGGTGTGCGTTTGCTGTCGCCACGAACAGTGCAATACATGGCGAGCAATCACTTGCCGGGCAATGTCGATCTCACCGAGTATGGCCGGCCGCTACATGCCGAAACCGATTACGACGGCGTGGGTTTTGGTCTTGGTATGAGTGTCACTCTTGACCCGGTAGCAACAAAAACTGCTGGTTCGGTTGGCGACTTTGGTTGGGGAGGCGCAGCCAGCACGTGGTTCATGGTTGATCCCGTCGAAGACATCACTTTGACCTTTATGACTCAACTCATGCCCTCAGGAACTCACCCGTTTAGATCGCAGTTGAAACAGTTGGTGCACCAGGCCTTGATCGACTGAAGGGTACGATGACCCGAGAGGTGAGCACATGTTTCAACCAATGCCCAAAGACGCACGAATTTATGTAGCCGGTCACGGTGGACTTGTTGGCAGCGCGGTCGTCCGACGCCTACAGGCCGGTGGATTCACCAACATTCTCACGGCAACTCGTGCACAGCTTGATCTACGCGATCAAGGTGCAGTGAATACATGGTTTGAGCACAATCGCCCTGATTACGTTTTCTTGGTAGCCGGTACTGTCGGTGGAATTTTGGCTAACAGCACTCGTCCTGCCGAGTTCATCTACGACAACTTGATGATTCACGGAACTGTTGTTGATGCCAGTCACCGCGTTGGCGTTACCAAGTTGTTGTATCTCGGTAGCTCATGTATCTATCCCCGTCACGCAACGCAGCCGATTACCGAAGAGCAATTGCTCACTGGTCCGCTCGAGCCAACCAATGAGTGGTACGCCATCGCCAAGATTGCGGGCATCAAATTGTGCCAGGCATACCGCCGACAATATGGCAGCGATTTCATTTCGGCGATGCCAACCAACTTGTACGGTCCCGAAGACAATTTCGATTTGTCATCGAGCCATGTGTTGCCAGCGCTCATTCGCAAGTTCCACGATGCCAAGCAAAGTGGTGGCAAAGACGTCGAGATCTGGGGCACCGGAAGCCCGATGCGCGAGTTCTTACATGTTGACGACTTGGCCGACGCTTGTGTTTTCTTAATTGAGAATTACAGCGACGATATGCATATCAATGTCGGCACTGGCGTCGACTTGAGCATTCGTGAGTTAGCCGAAAAGGTACGCGATGTTGTGTACCCGGCCGCCGAACTTCGCTTCGATACGTCAAAGCCTGACGGAACGCCGCGCAAGGTTCTTGACGTGAGTCGATTGAACAATCTGGGTTGGTCACCGAGTTACACACTCGATAGTGGACTCGCTAGTACATACCAATGGTTCTTAGACCAACAAGACAGTCATACCGCGATGCGCGGTATGAAGCAGTAACTACTAGTTGACCTGACGGGTGTGATTGACCCAATAGGGCTCACGCAGCTTGAACTTTTGTAGTTTGCCGGTTGCAGTGCGTGCAAGTTCGTTTCTGAACTCAATGCGCTTTGGACACTTGTAGCCCGCCAGCTTGGTTTTGACGTAGGCAATGAGTTCGTCTTCTGTGAGAGACGATGTCGGGTTCTTGACAACGAGTGCCATGACCATTTCGCCCCACTTTTCGTCGGGAACACCAATGACTGCTACTTCATTGACGTCGGGGTGATTGAAAACTGCATCTTCAACTTCAATTGATGAAACGTTTTCGCCACCCGAGATGATCACATCTTTCTTGCGATCACTAATTGCTAAGTAGTGATCGGCATCAATGTCGCCACCATCACCCGTGTGGAACCATTCAACTCCGCCGGCATCATCGCTCGCTGCGTGAATTGCATCGGCGGTGGCTTCGGGTTGATCCCAGTAACCCTGCATGACGACGTTGCCTCGGGCCAGAACTTCGCCCTGATCAGAAATGCGCAACTCAACTCCGAGTGCGGGTGAACCAGCACGTGAAAGTTTCTGGGCTCGTTCGGCCGATGTGAGTGCATCAAACTCTTCGCGCGTGCGATTCATCGTGAGGAAAGGTGATGTTTCGGTGAGACCGTACAACTGAATGAATTCCCAACCGAGTTCGGTTTCCATTCGCTCAATCGTTTTTGTTGGCGGGGGAGCACCAGCAACAACCATGCGGACGCGATTGCGGCCAGGTATTGGGCCATCCCAATTTGCTGCTGCATCAAGAACCATGTTCACGACTGCTGGCGCACCACACAACATGGTGACACCGTGTTCCTCGATGCGACGCAGAATTTCGGCACCATCAACTTTGCGCAAAATAATGTGGCGTCCACCCATGCCGGTGACGCCATAGACCATGCCCCAACCGTTGCAATGGAATTGCGGAAGGGTATGCAGGTACACATCACGATCGTTGACACCCATCTGCCAACCGAAAGTTGCTGCGTTCAACCACAAGTTGCGATGCGTGAGTTGAACTCCTTTTGGTCGAGCCGTTGTGCCACTCGTGTAGTTGATGGTCGCGGTTGCATCCTCGTCGGGGATCCAAGGCTTAGGTTCAACTCCGAAGCGCATGAGAATCTGATCTGAGTCGGCACCGATAATGAATTTGTGTTCGCACTCAACCGATTCCATTGCTTCTTCAAGTTCGGGATCAATCAGCAACACTCGAGCACCCGAGTGCTTCACGATGTATTTCACTTCTTCGGCAACAAGCCTGAAGTTGACAGGCACCAATATGCGCCCAGATCCAGAGACACCAAAGAATGCTGTGAGAAGCCGCGCCGAGTTGTGCGACACCATGGCGACGCGCTCGCCAACACCAATCCCGAGAGCATCGAGACCAGCGGCTTGAGCTCGAGCACGTTCGGCGACTTGACCGTAGGTGAGTGAACCCCATGACTGCGCGGGCTGATCTGGCTCATCGACGACGGCAATGCGATCGGCATAGAGAAGTTCGGCCCGACGGATGTGATCGATGATGGTCAACGGAACGCGCATAGGTAAACAGTAGGCATTTTGTGGTGCGGTAGCCATTAACGAGTGCCTTCACAGCCCATATGGGTCAGATTGGGGGTACCCTGCAACTCAACATGAGTAATTTCGCCCCCCGCAAGGGAGCGCCTCGGAGTCCGCGTCGTCCGCGAGACTCTGCCGGACAAGAAGAAGTTTCCGGCCCCGCGCAACCCTTAACCAGTATCAATGTGCTTCCGCCAGTCGAAACCCCTACGGGTTTCGCCAAGCTCGGAGTTCCCCCCGAAGTCGATGCAGGTCTTGCTGCTGCTGGCTTTGCCAATCCATTCGCTATTCAAATCGAAGCGATTCCCGTCGCGATGCAAGGTCACGATGTGTGTGGTCGCGCCAAGACTGGTTCGGGTAAGACCCTCGCCTTTGGTGTACCAATGCTGTCGCGTATTTCGATGAAGGCCGAGCCGATGAAGCCGCTCGGCTTAGTGCTTGTGCCGACGCGCGAATTGGCAGTGCAAGTTGCCGAGGTTCTTGAACCGTTGGCCCGTCATTCAGGTCGACATGTTTTGGCGGTGTACGGCGGAGCAAGTCGTCACCAGCAAGTTGAACACATGGCTAAGGGCATCGAGATTGTTGTTGCCACACCCTTGCGTTTGATCGACTTGTTGAAGTCGAACGAAATTGATTTGTCTGCAGTTGAAGTTGTCGTGCTTGACGAAGCCGATCGTATGGCCGACGACGGATTTACACCGCAAGTTGAATGGGTGTTGCGTCGATGCACCGGTCGTAATCAGACAATGTTGTTCTCGGCAACACTTGATGGCGATGTCGGCCACTTGATTCGTCAGTTCATGACGAATCCGGTTGAAGTCGCGATTGACGAAGCAACTGACACTGTGGGCACGATGCACCACTTGTGGCTGGCCGCTCACCACATGGACAAAGACAAAGTTGTTTCGGCGATTTCACGCGGTGCCGGCAAGACCGTGGTGTTTTGCCAGACCAAGCGTGTATGCGATCGAGTGACCGACAACTTGATTGCGCTTGGTATTAACGCCGCAGCAATTCATGGTGACCTGGCACAACCGGCGCGCGAAAAAGCGATGCGACGTTTCGCTGAAGGCTCGCTGAGTGTTTTGGTGGCGACCGATGTTGCAGCACGCGGTATCGACATTGACGATATTGCGGTAGTGATTCATTACGAGCCGGCCAAAGACAACAAGGATTACTTGCACCGTTCGGGACGAACCGCTCGCGCTGGTCGCGATGGTTGGGCTGTGACGTTGGTTGAATACAACCAGCACACTCAAGTGACGATCTTGCAGCGCACCATGCGTATGCCGATCACCAAGTCAATTGAAGTCTTCAGCAATAACCCGAAGCTCGCGAACCTCGCCGAATTCCTCGAGTGATTCTGGTGCAGAATAGTTGCGTTTTCCGCAACGATTCTGCACCAGAAGCACAAAGTTATTTAGAGAGCCAAGACGGGCGAGTGGTCTCGAAGTTAGCGATTTGATCAGCATGCGAGAGCGTGATGCCGATGTCGTCAAGACCGTTCAAGAATCGATGCTGGTTCTGCGGTTCCATCGGGAATGACTCAGTCAAACCAATGCTCGGAACTTCAACGATCAATCGCTCCATATCAACCACGATGTTGGTATTCGGATCGGCTTCAATCGCAGCCCAAATCTTTTCGACTGCTTCAATCGGCAACGCAACGGGAGCCAAACCGTTCTTGGTGCAGTTGTTGCGGAAGATGTCACTGAAACTTGGGGCAATCACTGCATCGAAACCGTATTGCTGAATTGCCCACACGGCGTGCTCGCGTGATGAACCAACACCAAATGATGGACCAGCCACCAAAATTGACGCGCCGGCATACCGTTCGTCGTTCAATACGAAACTGCGATCATCGCGCCAGGTTGAAAACAGGCCAGCTTCGAATCCAGTTCGTTCAACTCGCTTGAGCCAATCGGCAGGAATGATTTGGTCGGTGTCGACGTCGCTACGACGTAAGGGGATTCCTTTACCGGTGAGAATTTGAACACTCTTCATAATGCTTCCTTTACTTCAAGTCTGATGGCGTGGCGAAGGTGCCAGCAACTGCAGTGGCTGCGGCGACTTCGGGGGACACTAAGTGAGTACGACCGCCACGACCTTGACGGCCTTCAAAGTTACGGTTGCTCGTACTTGCCGACCGCTCGCCTTGTGTGAGTTTGTCGGGGTTCATGGCGAGGCACATTGAGCAACCGGGCTCGCGCCAATCGGCGCCAGCGGCACGGAAGATTTCGTGCAAGCCTTCAGCTTCGGCTTGCGCTTTCACTGAGTGACTTCCAGGTACAACCATCACGCGCGGAACGGTGACGGTGCGACCTTTCATGACTGAAGCAGCAGCACGCAAGTCTTCGATGCGACTGTTGGTGCATGAGCCAATGAAAACCGTGTCAACTTTGACGTCGCGCAACAAGGTTCCGGGTGTGAGACCCATGTACTCGAGTGCACGAGCAACTGTCTCGCGTGTTGTCGGATCTGCGAAGTCGTCGGGTGACGGAATTGGTGCATCGATGCTCGCAACTTGTGCGGGGTTGGTTCCCCACGTCACTTGCGGAACAAGCGTGCTTGCATCAATCACAACTTCTTTGTCAAACTTTGCGCCGGCATCGGTGCTCAATGTTTTCCAGTTGGCAACGGCCTTGTCCCACTCGGCTCCCTTTGGTGCATGAGTACGACCCTTGAGGTATTCGAAGGTTGTTTCGTCGGGAGCAATGAGGCCAGCCTTGGCACCAGCTTCGATGGTCATGTTGCAGACGGTCATACGACCTTCCATTGACAACGCCCGAATGGCTGAACCGCGGAACTCGATGACATAACCAATGCCACCGCCAGTTCCGATGTTGCCGATGATTGCCAAGATGATGTCTTTAGCGGTGACGCCTGCGGGCAAGGTGCCGTTGACTTCAACGCTCATCCACTTAGGTCGGCTTTGGGGGAGAGTCTGCGTTGCGAGCACATGCTCGACTTCGCTTGTTCCGATACCAAAGGCCAGCGAACCAAATGCACCGTGGGTTGCGGTGTGGCTGTCGCCGCACACGATGGTCATGCCGGGAAGGGTGCGTCCCTGCTCGGGTCCGATGACGTGCACGATGCCCTGCAACGGATTACCCATCGAGAACAACTCGACACCAAACTCTTTGGCGTTGTTACGCATCACTTCAACTTGGCGTGCCGAGATCGGGTCGGCGATGGGCAAGTGAATGTCGGCCGTCGGCACATTGTGGTCTTCGGTGGCCACGGTGAGTGCGGCCAACGGGGCTGTGACCGGCACTAACTCCCTCAACATCCTCACGCTGGCCACGCCTTCCAGTTGGCTTGGGGCCACCTCGGGGGTAATCAATCCTCTCAATGCGGCGGATCATCTCCTTACCCGCAGTTGCCGGCTCCATTCTATCAAGCGCTTCTGCTCGCGGACCGTTGAGCCAAACCTTAAGCAGGGGCGGGTCACCATCGAGCGCAAA
>JBEDJE010000031.1:0-7135 GCA_041172985.1 Actinomycetota bacterium | reverse complement strand
CTTCTACAGCGGCTGGAACTTGGTTCAACCTAGGCGATCGCGATCTCGCAACTCATTTGTATCGAACCGCCCGAATCGCCGAAGGCGCAACGCTTTCAACAGTCACGCAGGAAATTGCTCGGGCCTGGGGACTCACGTTCAACATGATGCCGATGTCTGATGATCGAGTATCCACCAAAGTGGACATCATTGAAGACGGCGTCGCTTCAACCATTTCTTTTCAGGAATACTTTGTCAAGCGACGACATAGCGTCCCAGTGACCGGAGTTGAGTTTGTTGGCGCAACAACAGCTCGGCCAACTTTTATCGCCACCTTGCAATCTTCTGACGCCATCATCATTGCTCCGTCGAATCCAATCGTGTCGCTCGGACCAATCCGCGCATTATCTGGTGTCGATTCCGCTTTGACAAGCCTTCGTGAGCGAGTTATTGCCATTTCGCCGATCGTTGCTGGCTCGGCTCTTAAAGGACCCGCCGATCGCATGATGGTCGAACTTGGACATGAAGCATCAGTCGTCGGCGTCGCCCGCATCTACGCGCCCATTTGTGCAACGTTGGTCATTGATCAACAAGATGAAGCCCTACAAAGTGCGGTCGAACGCGAAGGCATGAAATGCGTCGTTGCCGACACGATTATGCGAACACCACAAATCACTCAAGTGCTTGCCCGTAAAGTTCTACAAGCAGTCAATGAAGGAGAATCATGAGCGAACAGAATCAACAACTCCGTATGACCGCTTGGGGTGTCACGGGCATTGGCGAAATCGTTCCAGGTGATCAACTGGGCGACGTCATCGTTGAGGCGTGCCAAGAAGCGCCCAACGGACCACTACTCGATGGAGATGTACTCGTCGTCACACAAAAAATTGTGTCCAAGGCCGAAGGTCGTATGGTGCAAATTGATCCCGATGATCCCCTGTCTCACAAGGCTCTTGTAGAAGAAGAGGGAGTGCGTGTTGTTCGCCGACGAGGTGACCTCATCATTACCGAAACGCGCCACGGATTTATCTGTGCCAATAGCGGAATCGACTTGTCCAATGTTGAACGTGGTTGGGCCGCATTGCTTCCGATCGACAGTGATCGTTCGGCTCGACGAATCCGCGACATTATCCGCGCCAAACTCGGGGTCTCAGTCGGGATCATCATCTCGGACACTTTCGGTCGACCTTGGCGCAAAGGGCTCACCGATGTCGCAATTGGAGTCGCTGGTGTCGCTGGAGTCCTCGACCTACGCGGAACCCCTGATGCTCTCGGTCGAGTGATGCAAGTGACCGAAGTTTCAATTGCCGACGAAGTTGCTTCGGCCGCCGAATTAGTGATGGGCAAATCAAATGGTGTTCCGGTCGCCGTCGTTCGCGGACTTGATCCGTCGTGGCTTCGCGAGTCGTCAATCAGCGAAATTGTGCGACCAGCCCAAGAGGATCTATTCAGATAGTTGCGCTCGACTAACTGGCGCTTATTTGACTGATACCTTCGGCAATTGACGTCCAAGACGACCATCCCAAATGTAAACGCGCCCGTGAAGTTGACAGTGCGAAGCGCTGCAAATGATGAGCGGGTTTCGGAGAAGTTTGTGCGGCACTTCCTCCGCCGACGAGCGCCCACAAATCTTTGATGCTGGTTTGTTGTCCCGAGCCAATGTGCAGCACCAACCCCCCGCCTTTGGTGCAGGCGCGCGACGCCGCATCGGCAGCATCATCAACAAAAAGGAAATCACGAGTTTGTTTTCCATCACCGAAAATGTTTGGCGAAACACCGATTGTTTGGGCGGAAACAAATGCCGCAACGACATTGTTATCCGGTCGCTGTCGGGTTCCGTACACAGTCGAAAGAGCCAAAACTGTGAATTCAATATCGTGATTTCGCCGATACAACTCACACAATTCAATGATTGCCATCGCTGTGACGCCTGCCAAACCAACAGGACGGCGCTCGCGATCTTCTTTGATTGGCATCTCGCGTGCTGGCACTTCTCCGTACAGCACTGCGGCCGGCAAAGTGATGACAACTTTTCCTACCTTCGCTTGCACCGCCGCCTCATAAACCGCAACTGCAACTGCGTAGGCCTTCGTGCACCCATCGGCATCACTCGTTGTTGGCGTTAAGAGCGACGTCACATACATCACTTCGGGACGCCGTAGACGAACGACTTCGCCGAACTCTGGGATCGTGACGTCCAGCGTGTGAATTCGCAGTGCACCATCTGGTGCAGACGTCCGTGCCGATGAAAGATTTGCTAACGATCCGCTCGATAAGTCATCAACAACATCAACCCTTGAGCCGTCAGATAGCAAACGATCAACAATGTGTGAACCTAAAAACCCAGCGCCTCCGACTACCAAGACCGCACTCGGTGGCTGAGCAACGTTGCGCTGGTTCATATGTGCACCCTAAACGGCAGATGGGTCAGGGACAAACGCATGTTCAAGCGTTGCCCCATCAGGAATTACCCCAGCAACCCCGACAACTGTGTCAATGATGGTCGCACGTGCTCCGACAGTCCCCATCACAATCGAGTCGCGCACCAAAGCGCCCTCGTGGATCACTGCGCTCGCAAGAACCACTGAATCATGCACGCTTGCCCCTGGGGCAATGACTGCCCCAGATGACACCAAACTGTGCTCGACCAGAGCAGTCGCATGCACATCAGCGCCGGGCTCGACGCCAGGTGCGGATAAATCACGACGGACACCGTCGATCATGTCGAGATTGGCACGAAGATATGGTTCTGGTCGGCCGGTATCAATCCAATAGTCATCAGTCGCCATTGCGAACAAACGTCCATCGGCAACGATGAGTGGGAAAATCTCACGTTCAATCGACACCTTGCGACCAGTTTCAATGCGCTGCAAGACCGATGGCTCGAGCACGTAGGTCCCAGCGTTAATCAAGTTGCTCGGTGCAGTCCCCGGGGCTGGCTTTTCAACGAATCGCTCAACCAGACCATCGGCATCAATCGCAACCACGCCATACGCTGAAGGATCTTCAACGGGTGTGAGGTGAATTGTTGCTTCAGCCTTCTTACTTCGGTGAAATGCAATCAATGAACTGACATCAAGGTCGGTCAACACGTCACCGTTCACCACAACGAATGTGTCATCGATACCAGCGTGATCGGCAGCGAAGCGAATCGCTCCCGCTGTATCTAGCGGTTCGGGCTCGACTGCGTAGTGCAAACGAACCCCAGCGCAGGTGCCATCGGGGAACGCTTCCATAAATGGCTCGGGCTTGAAACCAAGGCCGAGGACAACTTCATCAATGCCCGCTGCTGCCAACATGCGTACCAAATTTTCAACGATGGGTCGATGCCCCACCGGCAACATTGGTTTTGGTGTTGTAAATGTGAGTGGCCGTAAACGAGTACCAAACCCGCCGACCAACACCACCGCGCGCATCAGCCAGCAGTCGTGGTCGGTCCAGCCGGAGCAACTGTTGTTGCCGCCGTGGTTGTTGAAGAACTTGGCACAGTCGTTGCGCCAGGCACCGTTGTTGCGCCAGCAACAGTTGTCGTTGATTCACCAGGAACTGTTGAGTCACCAGCAACCGTCGTTGTGGGCTGACCAGTCGTACCGCCGTCAACTGCTCCGAGTTCGGGTAGTGACGCTGCCGAAGGTGGCAATTCAGGCTTGCTGCCAGCCGGTGCAAAAACTACAGAGAAGGCCATGCCGTCCTGCATCAGACGCACATCATCAAAATTGGTGATGTAGGTCGTGTACTTATCGGGAGTATCGAATGCGTCAAATGCGTAGACAACTATTTCGCCATCAACCGATTTACCTTCGGCATCGGTGCACTTGGTCACGCCTTCTTCATAAACCGCTCCGCCTTGGTCGGCAGGGAACTCGAGCTTGTCGTCGCTCAGTTTGATTCCGTACACATCGAGGAATACGCCCAACTTGGCATTACGACCAGTTGCTGCCGACGTGTACGGGTGCCAGTGAATGACACCATCGTTGTGGCTGTGAATACCGGTGCGACGGAATCCATCGCTGATCAACTGTCCGGCTGAGTCTTGTTCTTCTTTATTGCCCTGTAGATCGGGCAACCACTCGTCGCAGGCGTAGAAGCCATACGAAGCGTGCCAGTGATCCTCGACTGTTGGAGGAATGTTCTGGTTAGGAATTGAAGCCCGCGAATACACGATGAGTGCAGCGCCGACAACGGCGATACCCACGATCAAAGCGGGGAACAGAGTTCCACCTTGAAAACGAACTTTGCGCCCTTTGCCCTTTTGAGCGAGCCGAGCGACTTTTTTGGCTGACGATGCCTTACCCACGAGGGAGAAAGGCTACCTGCATAAACACCTAATTGCCGAGCACGCCTCTTTATTCTGAGCCAATCTTGGCATTTAGGCGTGGCGGGGCAAGCCTTCAATAACCGACACATAGTGCCGAGCCACCGAAGCTGGCGAGGCAACCTGCTCGACGAAGCCCCGGGCCCGAGCTCCCATTTGGCCAAGTTCGACGGGGTTGTCCAGCATTCTTCGCAATGCGGTGGTCAAGGCCTCGGCATCATCTGGCGGCACCGATACCCCACATTGCGCCCCGTCGATCAGTCGTGTCACTTCGGTTCCGGCGTCGATCGCGGCGACAACGGCGCGCCCTGACGCCATGATCGAGTACGTCTTTGAAGGAACACTGACTTTCCCGAGACCGCGTTTCAAAAGAACAGCGTGGATATCAGCGGTCGCGAGAACTTCAGCCAATCGCTCACCCGGTTGATAATCGCCAAAGATGACATTGTCCAAACTCTCGGCATCTTTTTCTAAAGACGCCCGAGCAGCACCCGAACCGTTCACGACAAAGGCGACCTCTGGAAAATTTCGCGCAGCATCAAGCATCAGATTCAAAGACTGCGAGAAGCCAACATTGCCGGCGTACATCACAACCAATCGCTCATCGATTCCTAGCTCTTTGCGATATTGCGTCATTCGATCTAACGGCCGAATCGCTTCAGTGTCGACAAAATTAGGTATCACCACAATTTTCTTGTTTTGGGATCGCGGCAACTTAGCCGCAACGTTGTTGCGTAAGTCATCAGACAGAACGGTGACAACTTTGGCCGCTCGGTATGACAATTTTTCCAACCATTGAGATGCCTTTATCACGATCGAGTTAGTGATCGCTCCGGTCTCGATCGCAGCATCGGGGAAAACATCTTGAATATTGAAGACCAACGGAGCGCGGCGACCCTTCGCAATCAACCAACCGCTTAATCCAAGTGTGAGTGGCGGAGACATTGCGATCACTGCGTCTACATGATTCTTAACACCGCGAACACGTCCAGCTTTCAAACCGGCGACCACTGAAATCACCGAAAATCCAATGAAACCAAGGGCTCGTCGCCACAAATTCTTTTTGTCATCTCCTGCGAACGGGTTCAGACGCGTCACTGTCCCCCACGTCGTTGGGGTAGTCCGAGTGCTCCAAGTTGTGTGCGACCAAGCACTTTCAACTCGATGTTCGCGATACCAAGGCAACGCGGTGACGACATGTATTTCATGACCCAACTTGGCGAGCTCGTGAACAATTCGTGTCATCACAACGCCAGTCGGCGCAGTGTCTGGCTCAAAATGTGGACAGAGAACAATTAACTTCAATCGTCGTTCACCTTGCTGCACATCATTCATGACAAAGCCAATCGGTAGGCCGATGCGAGGGCTTGACCAGATGCTTCTGCTGTGAAGTTCTCTAAACGCTTCGTCGCTGCTTCGGCGTATCTCGTTCGTAACGTTTGAACCTGATTAATCGCCTCGGCCCAAGCCTCGATCTGCAACGGCAGGACTAGTCCGGCATCACCAACCACTTCAGGCAAGCAGGCCATGTCACTCGAGATCACGGGAGTTCCAAGAGCCATAGCTTCAATAACGGGTGCGCCGAAACCTTCGTATTCACTGGGGAAAGCAAGTGCAATCGCCATTTTGATTAATCCATCGCGGTCAGCACGACTGACGCGTCCGAGTTTTTTCACACTTGACTTCAGCGCTGTTTTGCTGATTCGTTGGTTGACCGCTTCTTCAGCAAGCCCGGGTCCGCCAATCAAGACCAACTGGACACCTTGTGCTGTCCAAAACTTCTCCATGACGTCGAGCACGAACAGGTGCCCCTTATGAGGGTGAGTCATCGCGGGCAATATAACAATCGGACCATCTCTGAGAGCAAACTTCGCCCGCAATTCGGACTCGCTCGTTGCATCAACACCAAGTGTGCTTTCAATACCGTGCTGTACAACGACAATCCGATTGGGATCAATGCCGTATGCATCGACCACAGTTTGCTTTACAAAATGTGTGGGCACGGCAATCACATCTGCCCGTCGTGCCGATCTGGGCATGACCGTTTTCAGATATGCCAGTTTGTGTGGGCGTACATACTGCGGGAATTCTCGATACTGCAAATCATGAATTGTCAACACCGTTGGACTGTGATGTCGAATCGGAATTGTGCCTCCCCCATGATGCACCAAAGCCGAATTCTGAGATTGCTTGTAGAGCCAAGTTGATTCAGCCATCACACGACGAGGACGTGACGTTCCGTCGTGATCGGTTTCAACGATGCGATGACGTTGCGCCAATTCAGGATGAGCCGTCGTAAAACCATGAGGGGCGCAAACAGTGATGTCACATTCGGTTTGAGGGAAACCTAAGAGTTGGCGAACTAAGTAATCTTCGCTGCCACCGACGGCTCCAGGCACACACCAAGTCAGATTGACCGTGACCGCAACTTTTCCTTGCGAAGTGTTCAATCGATGACCTCGCGATAGGCCGCAACGGTCAGCCGAGCTGTTTCNGCTTGGCGCAATCCCCAAAATGACAATTCGTGACGCCGTGTCAGTACCTCATTGATACCTCGGGCAATGTCTTCGATATCAAATGGATCGACGAGAACTGCCGCTCCACCAGCAACCTCTTCAGTTGATGTTCCGAGACTCGTCACGACAGGTGTTCCGTATGACATGGCTTCAAGAACCGGCATTCCGAAACCCTCGCGTTCGCTTGGGTAACAAAATGCCGCAGCACTTGAGTACAGCGCCGGCAAATCAGAATCGGCAACGAAACCAATGAACTGGACTGAACTCGTTGGACTCACACCAGTTTCGCCCCAACCTTGCGATCCCGCCACGACTAATGGGAGTG
>JBEDJE010000030.1:0-6795 GCA_041172985.1 Actinomycetota bacterium | reverse complement strand
AGTTGACTCGGCAGCCATCGGAGCGAAGCTGTCCGCAGTCATGTCGGCTGGTGCCCCGGTTGACTCCGGCGCTGCCGCCACTTCGGGAGATATTTTTGCACTGAAGGCCATGTCGCTCACGGATTGATCTGACGAACCCGACTGAGTGACCGCAACGCCCACAATTGCAACGGCCGCCGCCGCTGCAGCGAGCGAAGCAAAGTACACACCAATTTTGCGGGCTCGTGGTTGTGAGGTCGATTGAACCTCAACATCATTGGTAGCGCGTCGAATGGCATCATCAATTGCTGAACTATCGACGTGGGTGAGCGAAGTAAGGAGTTGTTGCCGCGTTGCGACAAATTGAGCGGAGCGCGCTTGCACTGCGTCCCGCAGGTCGTGGGGAATATCGTTGAGTTCGATATCGCGATCTACAAGACGACTCGAGAATTCATCAATATCGAAGCTGTCGTCGGTGTTTTTTGTGGGGTCGTCGCTCATCATGTATTTCCAATGTCTGGGTTTTGACGTTCGTGAGGTGCGTCCGAGTTCCCCAAAATGTCAGCAAGGCGGCCTCGGCCTCGGGCGATTCGAGAACGAACAGTCCCGATCGGGATGTTGAGTACCTGGCTGATTTCTTCGTAATCAAGGTCGGCGACATCACGAAGTACCAGCGCAACACGGAATTCTTCAGGAATTTGGGCGAGTCCTTGTGCGAGATAATCACTTGCCTCAAACGCCAATTGTCGATCGTCGCTGTGGGTGTCGGCAATATCAACTTGTTGCCCATCATTCGAAAACAGCGACAGTGGACGACGCCGGCGACGCCGCAATTCATCGAGGGCGGCGTTAGTCGCTATGCGGTAGACCCAAGTTGAAAATGCGGAACGCCCATCAAAAGATTCGTAGCCTCGAACGATTGCGATCATCGCATTTTGAGTGGCGTCGTCGGCATCAGAGTCGTTGAGCAGTATGCGACGACACACCGCTTGAATCATTGAATAGTGATCTCTTAATAGTGAGTCAAGAGATGGTGTTGATGTCATGAATCACGTGGGTCGACTAAGGGGCAGCAAGAATTCGAATTTCGCTGATATAGCCGCGGTAAGGATTGTTGTTACTGCAAAATCCACTCTTGCCGATTTGCGTGAGATACACCAAAGCAAATTGTGAGGGTGAAGAAAACGTAGCGGTGATCGTCGGGCCGTCATTGGCCGAACCTTCCCAAATAGGAGAACCCCATGATTCAAGATCGGAACCAGCGGTGTTTGATGTAAAGACTTTGGCTTTCCAATCATCACCTTGAATGTCGGCTTGCAGTTGTGCGAGCGCCGCACCATTCAGTTGCATGACTAAACCAACACCTGATTTACTACCAAAGGTTGACGACTTGTAACACGTTGTTGACCAAGCGGTTGTGGCATCACCATCGGTGACGAAACTGGCCTCGTTGTCATTTTCAGCTTTGTCATCACCTTGTGGATCAAAAGATTTGATGCCAGTGATTTCTACAGGACCAGATACAACAGGATTTGTGATCGCAACTGTGGTCGTGGCCGTATTGGCTGAAGTCGAGTCGGACTTATTGAACTGGGCAAATACAACACCCACGATCAAAAGTATCGCCACGACACCAACCCACATCACCGGCGTTGGTTTGAATGCTGTGGTGCTTTTTGTTGAAGCTGGTTTTGACGGTGTTGGTTCGCGCGTTATCCCCGTTGGAGTATGACCTTTAGGTCGAATGACTACTCCGGGTGTTGGGGTGCGGTCGCCCGTTGGTCGCTTTGTCCCAGCCGGAGTTGATGATTTGCGGCCCTCAATGACTCGGCGGATGGCCGAGCCAGCCTGAGCCGCATCGGCAAAACGATCTTTTGGTTCACGCGCAATTAAGCGATTGATGATTCGAGCGACATCAGGAGCGACATCGGGTCGATGTTGGGCAATATCGGTTGCATCACGATGCAAGCGGGCCAAAGCGGTATCGGTGTCGTTCTTGCCAACAAAGGGCACCTTGCCTGCGAGGCACTCGTACATCACGAGACCAAGCGAATAGAGATCGGCACGCGCATCAAGGCTGTCGCCGCGCACCTGCTCGGGTGATAAATACTTCGCAGTACCCATCATGATGTTTTCGCTCGTCAAGTCTTCGTCACCATCAAGTGCTTTGGCAATTCCGAAGTCGGTCAACATGACGCGCTTTGAGGTATTGATCAAAATGTTTCCTGGCTTGACGTCGCGATGGATCAATCCTTGTTTGTGCGCGGCTTCGAGAGCAGAGCACACCGAGTAACCAATACTTAAGACACTGTTGATACTGAGCGTCTTTTCGCGATCAAGACGTTCGCGTAGCGACTCACCGTCAACAAATTCCATGATGACGGCCTGACGACCATTGTCCTCAATGGCGTCGTACACCGTGACGATGTTGTAGTGATTGAGATTGGCCGCTGCGATTGCTTCGCGACGAAAACGTTCAGCCAAAGTCGACTCGGCGGCTAAATGTGGTTTAAGAAGTTTGATTGCGACCGTCCGCGTTAACTGCAAATCGGTTGCTTGCCAGACATCGGCCATACCGCCATGAGCGCGTAAAGACTCGAGGCGATACCTTTCAGCGATAATCGTTGAAGGCTGCGGAGCAGAAGGGTGGGACGACGAGGACATGCTTGAAATTGAACGCTAGTTGTCGTGACTATGCGGACTGCGGAATACCACTGTGACCTTGCGTGAACTCTGTTGAGATGGCTACGACTCAATGATGCAGTGATCGCTTTTAGTTTTCGAAGAAAGCGACTCCGATTGTTCCGCGACCAGCATGTGCACCGACGACAGCGCCGATCTCACCAACCAAAATTTCGCCTGAATAAACCGCCTTCAGTTGACCAACGAATGCGTCAACATCTGAACAGTCTGCATGTAAGACACAGAGTTGGCTAATGCCAGGGTTAACGGAAGCTTCACGAACTTTGTCAACGAGGAAAGCCAACGCCTTGCTTCGAGTGCGTTGTTTGCCGCCCTCTTGCACGACTCCATCACGTACTTCAATGATTGGCTTAATCGACAGAACGGATGCCAACATTGCTTTGGCACCACCGATTCGCCCACCCTTCTTGAGGTTTTCGAGGGTGTCGAGGGCTCCCCAAACCTTGCAACGAGCACTCAGGTCAGTGGCAAGTGCCTCAATCTCATCAATTGTTCCTCCGGCTTGAGCGGCGCGGGCACATGCCACCACGATCGCTCCGAGGCCCATCGTGACGGTGCGACTATCAACGACTCGTACATCAAGCGAGGTTTTCATAGTTTCGGCGGCCAATCGAGCTGCCGCAATCGTTCCAGAGAGCTCGCCCGACAAGTTGATAATGACGACACCAGTTGCGCCCTCGCCTTGCAGCTTGCGAACTGTGTCCTCAAAACGACCAGGTGAAGGCGCTGCAGTTGAAGGTAGATCGGATTCGACGGAGCATCGCTCCCAAAACTGGGTTGTCGTCAACTGTTCGCGATCGACAAGTTCGTCATCTCCAAACCTGATGAACAAGGGAACCACTTCGATTCCGAGAGATTGAACGACCGAATCAGGGAGGTCACATGCGCTGTCGGTAATGATGCGAACGGCAGAAGAAGTCACGTTCTTAGGTTAGTTCGCCAGACCTACGCCGAACGTTCGCCAGACGGTTGGCGGTCAGCAGAGTCGTCATTTTCAGACTGGCGGCGTTGATGTTCGCGACGGAGGTGGTGGATCCACCAGGACAACAAGAGAAGTAGAGCGATTCCCGTGAATAACTGGCCCAGACCAGCCAGGGCATTGACCCGAGCAGAGAATTTTGCTGGAGCGCCAATGGGGATATCGCCGGTTGGGGTGAGAAGTTGCAAGGTGACGGGGAAGCGGCCGTTACTTTTGGCGGTGACGGGAATTTCGACGAGGGTGGAGGTCCCCGCGGGCAGGGTCACGACCTGTTCGTCGGTGGCGAGACGCAATTTCGAGCTACTTAAACGCACCCGAACCAATAAGTCGGTGTCATTGTCGTTGCGAAGCGACAAACGAATCGAACTGTCGCGCCCGCCAAGAGTGAAAGTGGTCGAGCCTGGGGTCACGATTGAGGCGCCGATGGCTGCAAGTTGCGCATTAACCGCCTCTATATAGGACTGCGTCTGAACCGGCGTCAGTCCCCGCGCCGGCAAAACATTGACCACTCGCTGCCACTGGTCCCGGCGTTCGTCCCCATCAGGCAACATGGCTGCAAAGCCAGCGACCCGATCTGCAAAATCGCGCATGGCGGATTCGTTGGGGTACGAATCTGCGAGCGCTTGCAGTTCGAACGCAACCGGCAATCCATCCACAATGCTGACGGTCATTGTGTTCAACAAATCCTCGAGCGACACAAAACTCATATCGGGTTGACCAGCAACTGAGCTGATGAGAGCGTTGACTAACGCAGTCGTCGGCAGAGCGCCAGACTCGGTCGACAATATGATTCCCCGACCGCTCATTGTTTCATCTCTTTTAATGATTTCTGAACGCAGAACCTTTAACTCGGCCAAAATTTGCTGAGCGACGAGGTAGGGCCCACCAGTTGGTTCATCTGAGCCGCGAGTGAGTGCTGCACTGAGGCCGGTATCAGCAAGAGCGGCAGTCATTCGATCAGAACTTGAAAGTTTCAGTTCGACAAGACGCGTCGAATCAGCGAAAACCGAGATCCCGTTCGCTGTCGTTTTTTGCGAGTTACTGAGCAACACTGCTGTTCGCAAGCCGAGGTTACGCAGTAATAGAGCACCGCCAGTTAACAAAGTTGATGTTTGTAGCCATGCGTCACGATTGACCGACATAGTTGGCAGTCCGGCTGCAAGAACATCTTCACCTAGTCGTAATTGAGTTGTGAAGACATCTGAACTTCGTTGTGCCAACGATTCATCAGGCTGAACATCAACATAAGTGGTCGGTAGTAGTTGTAATGACGCAGCATTTTGAAGACGTGTGAGAAGAGAAGTGTCTTCGTCAGTTGAATTACCCAAGGCATCAATCAATTCGGGGCGAATCGCTAATGAAATAGGTGTATTTGGGTTTGCTTCAAGAGTTGAAACAACTTCAGTGATTGCCGAGCGAGTGCTTTGGCTGATTTGGGTCGTGGCGTCAGGCTGCAAACTAACTGGGGCATCCAGTGCCCCGATGAGTGCGATTTGAAAATTTTCACTCGGAAGCGGACTCGTCACATCTTGTGGCAATCGTTCAACAAAAGTCACGATTTGGCTCGTGACTGACTTGTCCTCTTGCAATCCAATACTGATTGGATACAAACCAGTCGCCGACATTTGCAAAGCATCTTTGGTGCGAACTCCAATCTCGATAGGAATCGCGACATCAACTCGACCAGTAGCGGCATCACGGAGATTGCTGACATTCACAATGACTGTGTCAACTGTTGACGGCAACTTGCCCGATGATGCATCGCGCACTTCTTGTCGGGTGTGCACTGGTCGATATGACGTAATGACCAAATTTGTCGAGGCGGTTGATGTTGGATCGCGACCGCTTAAAGCGACGCTGAAACGAATCTGTGAACCTTCGATGCCAGCGACATATTGATCTTGGTTGATGAGTGACGAGATGATCTCTGGCGTCGCAGCTTGGGTGCTCTGGGCTGGAATGATCATCCCGACAAGAAAAATTCCGAAGGCCATCAACACTCGGGACTTCATGAGACACCTGATTCGCTGAGTGGTGATTCGAGTGATAGTTCCATGACCCGTAAGTTTTCTGGGAGTTGCTCGAAGCCGAGCCGTTGATACAACGTTAAAGCTCGCTCATTATCAAGGTGTGTGTTGACCAAAATATCGGTCACTCGGCGCCGGGTCAGCCATCCCAATCCATCTTGGAGCAAAGAAGTAGCGACCCCTTGGCCCTCATAAGCAGGATCTACGGCTAAGCGTTGAATGAATCCGGCCGACCCGTTACGACCAGTGATCATGTACCCGACAGGCTCGTCAGTTGCGGTGACCGCCAATCGAATGCGATGAACTGGCGTGGCACGACAGGCTTCTTCAATACCAGCAACGTCGAGGTCCCATCCTGAGTCGAAGGCTAAATGATCCAGGCGAGCGGCAACATCTAGTGCACGCTGCGATCGAAGGGGACGCATTTCATGGTGGGGTCGTCGACCTGCTCGAGTTGTCAAATGCGCAACGGGAGTTTTCATCCGTAGGAGAGCCAATTGCTGAACTTCGTGGAATCCGGCTAAGTCAAACGGTGCCGCGGCACTCTGCGACAAGGCACCAGTCCGAATTGACCCGTAACCCTCGGCCCTGAGCGAGTTGGTCCACTCGTCAAGTGAGCCTTGTGACGGGGCGACAGTGTGGTCGGTAAGCACTAAATGGGCGATATCAGGACGGCTCGGCCATTTGCGCACCCGAGCACACACGATTCCATCATCGAAAAGTCGTGCGCTTGCGGCGTGTCGACGTTGTCGTAACCCAGTGATCACCCACTCGACGGTAGTGCCAAAATGGTAGAGAAAATGCTTTCATAGCCTCCTATACATTGGTGAAGACATATTGGTGACAACCAGTTGGCAGGGGCGCAAGCGCATGAATGAGTCTGAAAACGAGATACATCAGCGCTCAACGAACCTGGATCAAGAGATTTATACCCGTCGTCGCGTCCTGGTGGGACTCTGTTTTGTTGCCGTGCCGATGGCTTGTGTCTATGTCGTATCGTTTTGAGCAATGAGTATTCTTTTTGCCACTCACGAGGCGTATCTTGATCATCTCAACGGCCCGCAACATCAAGAGCGACCCCAACGACTGGGTGCGGTGATTGATGGA
>JBEDJE010000029.1:0-6859 GCA_041172985.1 Actinomycetota bacterium | reverse complement strand
AAGTGACCAGTGAGCGCTGATTGCACAGCGATTCGTGCCGTGTCGGCATCGCGGATTTCACCAACCAAGATCACGTCGGGGTCTTGACGTAACAGCGCACGTAGTCCGGTCGCAAAAGTGAGACCAGCTTGCTCGTTGGTTTGAACTTGATTGATTCCGGGGAAGACATATTCAACGGGATCTTCGATGGTCGTCACGTTCTTGCCGATGTCGTTGATCTCCATGAGCGACGCGTACAGAGTGGTGGTCTTGCCAGCCCCAGTGGGGCCAGCACAAATCACCATGCCAAAAGGTGACCGCACCATTTGCGAATACATCTCGTGGGTGTCCTTAGGCATTCCGAGTTCGCTGAGACCGATAGTTGATCGACGCTTGTCGAGAAGTCGCATGACGAGTTTTTCGCCGAAGACAGTTGAAACCGTGGCGACGCGTACGTCAACTTCTCGGCCATCAACCGTTGTTGAAAACTGGCCGTCTTGGGGTCGGCGACGTTCGACGATGTTCATACCGGCCATGATCTTGAGACGGCTCACCAAACTCGAATGCAATTGAAGAGGAAGCGTTTGTGCCTCAACCAAGTTGCCATCAATGCGATAGCGAATGCGCAAGATGTCGTTGAGGGGTTCGATGTGAATGTCAGAGGCTCGGTCGCGAAGTCCCTGGCTCACGAGCGAGGTGACCATTTGGACCACGGGGCCATCGTCATCGCTATGGGTTTGTTCGGCCACCCGAGCCTTGGTTGAGACGTCTGGGGCAGTCGATTCTGTGAGAACTGCTGATTCTTTGGGAGCGGACCGATTAAACACGGGGGTCTATCGGTCATGGGGTCCCACTCCTCAACCGCCAGAACCCCTTCTTAACAATCCCTTGACGGTCCGAGGACGAGACATTCGCAATATTTAGGCGTATAGTTAGGCGTATGCCAAGGATTCAGCTCTATTTGCCAGACGATTTATACCAAGAGGTCAAATCCCGCGGTCTTCCGGCTTCGGAGATATTGCAGATTGCCGTGAGGGCAGTCGTTGAACGTGAAAAATCGCGTGAAGGTCTTGAGCAATACATTCGGGAACTTGAAGAAGAAATCGGCACCCCGACCGAAGAACAAAATGCGCGGGCTGCGGCCATCGTTCGCAACATTCAGATGCACCAACTTCAACAAGCTGGTTGAACATGATTGTTTTAGACAGTGGAGGAATCTCGAAACTGACCGACCGATCCCTTGACTCTTTGGCGTTGCTGAAACAACTCAGCACTTTGAATGATGTGATGCTTGTGCCGACTTCCGTTCTTGTGGAGTGCCTGTATGGGAATTCTCCTAAAGACGCACCAACATTTCGATTTCTTCAAAAATGCGTGCTTCAAGAAGTGCTCCTTCTGGGCACGGCACAACGCGCAGCTGAACTGAGGCGAAAGTCAGGTCACGGATCAGCGGTTGATGCGATCGTGGTTGCGTTAGCAGAGCCAGGCGGAACCGTGTTGACTGGCGATCAAGGAGACATTGAGAAGTTGGCTACTCATGCGAACAAGGTATATGTAGCTGCCATTTGACGCTGTGAATTACGCGGCGAGGCGTGGGGCAACAATTCCAGCGATGGCTGCGAACTGCAAGCCAGCAGCGATCACCGTGAACGCATGAAAGATTTCATGGAAGCCAAATACCTTGGGCCAAGGGTTGGGTTTTTTAGTTGCTAACGCAATTGCACCAATGGTGTAACACACACCGCCAGCCAAAATGAGGGCAAAACCTAGATGGCCAAGTCCTCGCCACAACGCCGGCAAGGTGACAATGGCCGACCAACTAACAATCATGTAACTCGCACCGTGCCAAATTGTGGGCACTTTGGGTAACCAATGAATCGCGATACCAATGACGGATCCGCCCCAGACACCGACAAGCACTGCCCACCTGGTCCAACCATCAAGACACAACACTGCAACTGGCGTGTATCCGCCAGCAATCGCTAGAAAAATTGCCGAATGATCGAAGCGTTGCATGAGTGCTTTGGCTTTGGGTCTCCACGGCACGCGGTGATAGAGCGCAGAGACTCCAAACATTGTTGCGGTTCCGACCACATATAACAGCAGCGATAACAGCAAGTTAAAGGGCAAATTGACCACGATCAATAAAACAGTGCCGAGTACCACCATGATCGGAAATGACACCAGATGTGACCAGCCCCGCAATAGCGGTCGTAATGCGGGGTCGTGGGGATTACTCACTTGACCATTGTGACCGACATCGAAGGAAAAGTCTGTTCATCACAGGGCTACGCTTTTGGTCAATGGGCACAGAGGAAGTACGTACGAGGAAAGTTTTGACATGATTGTTCATCTCGTCGACGGAACATACGAGTTATATCGCCAGCACTATGGCCAAGCAGTGCGTTCTTCAACGCCCGCACCCAATGCGGCAACGATCGGTGTGTTGAACTCAACAATGCAGTTGCTCACTGAAGGCGCAACGTATATCGGTGTCGCCAGTGATCATGTCATTGAAAGTTTTCGTAATGACCTATGGGCTGGTTACAAAACTAGTGAAGGTATGGAGCCCGAAATCTTGGGGCAGATTCCGATTATGGAAGAAGCGCTGCGCGCCATGGGTGTCACCGTGTGGCCCATGGTTGAGTATGAAGCCGACGACGCTTTATCTTCGGCAGCCGCAATTGCTGATGCAGACGCTCGCGTGACACAAGTGCAGATCTTGAGTCCTGATAAAGATCTTGGTCAATGCGTCAAGGGCACGCGCGTTGTGCAGATTGATCGTCGCAAAATGGGTAAAGGCGAAAATGGATTAGTGGATGAAGCAGCTGTGCTGGAGAAATTCGGTGTGCCACCGTCGGGCATCGCTGACTATCTCGGCCTAGTTGGTGACACCGCCGATGGATTTCCAGGCCTCACGGGTTGGGGTGCGAAATCGGCGGCCTCGGTTTTGGCGCGTTATGGCCGCATTGAAGATATTCCCGACGCTGCTGGCCAATGGGATGTCCCGGGTTTACGCGGCGCAGCCAAACTGGCGGCGGTTCTCAGTGAAAATCGGGACCTTGCGTATCTGTTCCGCCGCATTGCGACCACGGTCAATGATGTGCCGGTCGGCAAAGTTGATGATTGGCACTGGAATGGTCCGACTCCCGAGTTCGCCGATTTTTGTGCCGACCTCGGAATCCCGAGACTGGCCGAAAAAGCTGCTGGTCTCGCTCGGTCACGAGGCAGGTAGTCTTGCCCCTGCAACATTTGGCTCCTGTCGAGTGTGGTGACGGTCGGGTCCTGTGCAACGGGTTCCCGTGAATCAGGTCAGGACCGGAAGGTAGCAGCCTTCAGCGGATTCGCTCGTGTGCCGCAGATCGCCTGGCCGCCACCACACCTGGCAGGAACCCGATGTTGTCACCCTGGAAGGGTGCGAGAGCGGCCGAATCGGCACGCTTGGAAAGCGTGTGAGGTGCAAGCCTCCGTGGGTTCGAATCCCACCCCTTCCGCCATGCCAGTGAATGATGGGCCAGTGAACGACAGTTACATCGAGGCAATGAACGCGGCTCTTGATCAAGCCCGTGATGCGCTCACTCACGACGACGTTCCTGTGGGTGCTGTTGTTTTGCAC
The DNA here is from genome assembly GCA_041172985.1 of Actinomycetota bacterium. Taxonomy (GTDB): domain Bacteria; phylum Actinomycetota; class Acidimicrobiia; order Acidimicrobiales; family Ilumatobacteraceae; genus Casp-actino8. Next base: position 3,264 of record JBEDJE010000029.1, on the reverse strand, counting down.
GAGGGCAAAATCATTGCGGCTCGTCATAACGAACGCGAAAATTTGCAAGACCCCACAGCGCACGCGGAAGTTTTGGCATTGCAGGATGCGGCTCGAGTATTGGGTCGTTGGCGGCTTGATGACTGCACTTTGGTCGTCACACTTGAGCCCTGCGTGATGTGTGCTGGGGCGTTATTGAATTCGCGTATTGGCTCGCTGGTGTACGGCGCCGCCGACCTGAAGGGCGGGGCGACAGCAAGTTTGTACAACGTGTCGGCCGATCCACGACTGAACCACAACTTCCCGGTGACGCACAATGTTTTGGCCGCCGAGTCAGCTGCTTTGCTCGAGCAGTTCTTTGCCTCACGCCGATAACCTCGGATATCGGAAGGGTGCCCGAGTGGCCTAAGGGACACGCCTCGAAAGCGTGCGACGTGCAAGCGTCCGTGGGTTCAAATCCCACCTCTTCCGCCAGAGATATCAGCAGTCGAGTTCGTTGTCGGGTGCTTGTAAGTCGATCAGGTAACTGTCGACTGCGTCGTTGACGCATGAGTTCACGTTGTAGCCGGTGTGTTGTTCGGCGGTCACCACGATTAGGCGACCTTCTTCAAGTGCTTTGACCATATTGCGCGTGCTCGCAAGTGGCGTAGCGGCATCGCCGGTTGTACCGATCACAACAATGGGCCCGGCACCTTTTCCAGTGATCTTGATGCGTGGGTCAAGTGCTTTGGGCCAGAACACACACGTGTAATCACCTGTGGTCCCGGGAGAAAAACGTGGAGCGTTTGCTTGATACTGCGGCACTAACGCGTCGGCCTCTTCAACAGTCATGCGATCGGGATTATCGGCACACAAAATATTGACGAACGCTTCAAGTTCGTTTCCATAAGTGCCATCGGCCTGACGCTGAAAGTATTCGTCGTAGAGCGATAACAAATCAGTGCCATCACCGGCTTGTGCTGATGCAAGAGCGTCTTCGAGATATGACCAATATGAATCGGAATACATTGCTTGAGCAACTGCAGTGAGTGCCATGCCACGCGTCAAGTCGGGGCGGCCACTTGATGTCGAGATGGGATTCTCATCAAGTTGTTCCATCAGATCATCAAATGCACCCTCGGCATTGCCATCGTTGTGAAAGGCACAACTCGAATCGGCCGAGCAGTTGGCCAAGAAAGTAGCGATTGATTCTTCAAAACCCTTATTTTGTTGCAGCGTTCCAACAAGGTCATCGGCGTTGGGATCAGAGGCACCATCTAAAACTGCAGCGCGAACTGTTTCAGGAAACATCGTGGTCCAGGTGGCACCAAGCTCGCTGCCGTAAGAAAATCCGAAGTAACTGATTTTGTCTTCGCCAAGTGCCCGACGAATCATGTCCATATCGCGAGCCACATTGTTGGTTCCGATGTATGGAAGAAGATCACCGTTGTTATCAAAACATGCTTGGGTGAATTCTTCAGATGAGGCCACGATGTCGGCACGTTCTTGATCGGTGTCAGGGGTGATATCGCCTGAGGCAAAAAAGCGGTCGTAGTCCTCAGTGCAATCAATAGCTGGAATAGAAGTTCCGGTGCCACGTGGGTCCCACCCAATGATGTCAAATGAACTCAAGATCGATTGCGAAAAAATTTTGTCGGCGGCTTCCGCCAAATATGAGCCACCAAAGCCTGGACCACCAGGGTTCACAAGGAGTGATCCAATACGGGCACCGGCATCGGTAGCCGCATGCTTGACGATGTAGAGGGCAGTGGTATCTGAATTGACATCGTCGTAATTGATCGGGACTTCGATATAGCCACATTCAAGGCCAGTGCCACATGAGTCCCATGAGATGGATGGGGTGACGAAGGCTGATGTTGAGTAGGTCGTGTTTGATTCAATACTTGAACTGTCGGGCGAATCAGTTGTGTCGGTTTTAGCGACAGCGGTGCCTTGGCCAACAACTTCGATGTTTGAACTACTGCTGCAGGCGGTCGCCACAAACCCAAAGGCGATGAAAACAACAACTACTGGGGAAAGAGAACGTTTCACGACCTCAGCGTAGGTCATTCTGGTGCAGGTTTGTTGCGCAAGGCGCAACGATTATGCACCAGAATCACATGTGGTGATATCTGGTCCGTCGGTGAGATTGAGTAGATACTCATCAACAATTTCAGTGACGCACGTGTCGGTGCCATACGTTGTGTGTTGTTCAAGTGGGCTGATGACCAAACGCGCCCGACCAAGAGCGGTCACCATGTTTCGAGTGCCCTCGAGAGGTGTAGCGGCATCTCCGGTGCTACCAACAACGACTATTCGATTCTCGGTATCTGCACTCACTTCAAAACCACCGCTAGGTGCAATATCCCAATTCGCGCAGATCAACATTTCTTGAATCCAACCCGACCAAAGTCGAGGGGCGATGTCTTGAAGACGGCTCTTTAAGTTCAACACCTGATCGGGAGTGATCTGTTCGTCTCGATCAATACAGGAAATACCGAAGTAGGCATCAAGAGAGTCATCGGTGAGACCGCTACTATCTCGACCGAAATACTCGTCAAATAAAATTAATAAAGGTTGTCCGTCACCAAGATCTGCGGCCGAGAGCGCACTTTCAAGTTGGGGCCATTGGTAATCACCGTAAAGTGCGCCTGCAATACCGGTTTGCGCTACACCCTGATTAGTGGCCACACGACCACCATCGTTAGAGATTGGGTTTTGGTCAAGTGAAAGCAAGATGCGATCAAATGCATCTTCCGCAGATTCATTTACCTTCATAAACGAACACTGTGATGTGTTGCATTTCGTGAGGAAGGCGTTAAGTGAAGATTCAAAACCACCAGCCTGCAATAACAGATCGTCGATGTATCCCTTAGTCGGGTCAACTGCAGCGTCAAGTACCGCGGCACGAACAGTCTCAGGAAAAAGTGTTGCCCACGTTGCGCCAAGGTCTGTTCCGTACGAAAATCCCAAGTACGAGATCTGTTCTTCATTGAGAGCCCGGCGTAGTACATCCATGTCGCTTGCGGCATTGATGGTGCTCACGTAGGGCAGAAAATCGCCGCTACGTGTCGTACAAGCCGTCGCAAATACTTCGGCGCCAGATGTCAGTAGTTTCGTTTCACTTTCATTATCGGGGGACGGATCGAGAGCAAAGTAATCGTCCATATTGTCGACGCAATCAATATGAGGATCAGACTGGCCGACTCCTCGAGGATCCCAGGCAATGATGTCGAATCGATCGATGATTGACTTGCTGAAAATTTGGTCGGCGTAAGCGACAAAATCTAAAGCCGCCACACCAGG
>JBEDJE010000028.1:0-7529 GCA_041172985.1 Actinomycetota bacterium | reverse complement strand
CCAACGCCACCACCGATTGCGGTCACAAGTGCTGTGACTTCGTTGTTCTTGAGCATCTTGTCAAGGCGAGCGCGCTCGACGTTGAGAATCTTTCCGCGGATCGGCAAGATCGCCTGTGTGCGCGGATCGCGCGCGTCAAGCGCGGTGCCACCAGCAGAGTCACCTTCAACGATAAAGATTTCGCTTTCGGACGGATTACCACTACTGCAGTCCTTCAGCTTGTCGGGCATACCTGCACCTGCCAGCGCTGTCTTGCGACGAACCGCGTTACGCCGACGAACCGCGTTACGCGCATTCTTGGCAGCAACACGAGCTTGCGCCGCGGCTTGCGCCTTCTTGACAATTTTGTTGGCTTCCGTCGGGTTTTCGTCGAGCCATTCAGCAAGACGTTCGTTCGTTACTTTCTGAACGAACGAGCGCATTGATACGTTGCCGAGTTTGGCTTTGGTCTGACCTTCAAATTGAGGCTCGCCCAACTTGACCGAAATGATCGCGGTGATTCCTTCACGGATGTCTTCACCTAACAAGTTGTCATCTTTTTCTTTCAGTAACCCGCGGTTCTTGGCGTACTTGTTGACGACACTGGTGAGTGCGGTCTTGAAACCTTCGACGTGCATACCGCCTTCAATGGTGCTGATGCCGTTGGCGTAGCCGTGAATACCTTCGTGGTATCCAGTGTTCCATTGCATCGCGATATCGAGCATCTGGCCTTCGTCTTCATCTTCGTAGTAAGCAACCTTGCTAAACAAAGCTTCTTTTGACGTATTGAGGTGCTTCACGAAGTCGACAATGCCGCCCTTGTATTGGAAGGTCACATCTTGGGTCTTGCCGGCGCGCTCATCTTTGAAAACAATTTCGAGACCGCGATTCAAGAAGGCCATTGTTTGCAGGCGCTCAAGAACTGTGCGGGCAACAAACTCTGTTCCTTCAGACGCGAAGATGGTCTGATCGGGCCAGAAGGTGACCGATGTTCCGTTCTTGCGACCGCGTGCTGGCGTATCTCCAGTAACTGCGATTTTTCCTTTTGGTTTTCCACCGTCTTCAAACTCGAGTTCGTAACGCTTTCCGCCACGATCGATTTCGAGTTTGAGTCTGGTGGACAGTGCGTTCACGACCGACACACCCACACCGTGGAGTCCGCCGGACACCTTGTAGCCCTCGCCACCAAACTTGCCACCGGCGTGCAACACCGTCAATACAACTTCGGCTGCGCTTTTACCTTTGTGGGGACCTGAAGGGTACGGGTCGACCGGAATACCGCGACCGTTGTCATCAACGCGACATCCGCCGTTCTCGAGCAGGGTCACACCAATAGTGGTGCAGTGCCCGGCCATTGCTTCGTCGACCGCGTTGTCAACGACTTCCCAAATCAAGTGGTGAAGGCCCGCCAAACCAGTCGAGCCGATGTACATACCTGGTCGCTTGCGAACTGGGTCAAGGCCTTCGAGAACCTGAATATCTTTGGCGCCGTAATCGCCGGTGGTGGTAGTGCTTTTGTTGGACACGTATTCCTCTGTGGGTGGGTTTAGAAGGCCGTAACGACTGTGTGCTTACGACAAAAATCTTGGGCGACACGATGGCTCAACACAACGAAAAAATCTTAGTCGCTGACGACCTCTCAATCGTGGCAATACGGGCCACATATGCAGGGCAAATACACCGTTTTTTGGCGTGGTTTTGCTGGTGTTTTCAGGCCCGAAAAATGACTCAATTAACGACGGCGTTTGACCCGAATTTCGAGTCGCTCGACTGGCATTGCTCCCCCAACATTGAGACGTGTTAGAAGGTCGGCCTCAAGAAACTTCAACTGGGTTGCCCAGGCTGGTTCGTCGACCTCAACAATGAGGGTTCCGGCGTCAAGCTTGAGCGGTTTGACATGACTACAAACCGGTTCACCGACGATTTCGGCCCATCGTGAAAAGACCGTCACGGTGGTCTGACGATCTCCGCCTCGCAACGACTTGAGTAATCGGTCAATACTGCTCGACAGTGGTGTTGGTTCAGGATTGATCGGCGACAATGGCGCCTCCTTCAATGCGCAACACCCGATCTGGTCGGGCTGCCTCGGGAAGCACACTGGCTGTCGTAATGACGACCTGGCCTTTGGGTAGGTGCGTCAACAGCGCAGTGCAACGGTCGGGGTCAAGTTCAGACAAAACATCGTCTAAGACCAGCAGGGGTGTCATATCGGTCTTTTCGGCGACCAACTGATGGGCTGCAAGGCGTAATGACAGCGCCAGGCACCGCATTTCGCCTTGGCTAGCGTGAGTTCGGGCCGGCAAAGAACCTAGATATAAATCGATGTCGTCGCGGTGGGGCCCGACGGTCGAGACGCCTCGGCGAACATCGTCTTGGCGCGCCGCAGCCAGCGCCATACCTAGGCCGGTGCGCCGCCAGGCGGGTTCGTATTGCAGCGTCACTGCCATCGGGTAACCAGCAAGATGTTGATAGGCCTGTTGCACTAATGGTTGAAGTTGAGCAAGCACCGTGGCTCGTTCGTGACCAATTTCGTTTCCGACCGTGGCGAGCTTTTCATCCCAGACGTCAAGAGTGAACCCGACCTCTTCGGTCAGGCGACCGTTGGCCTGGCGTAACAGTGTGTTGCGTTGTTTCAACACGCGCTCAAGTTCAAGCCGTAACGCATCGTTGCGTAGAGCCAAGCTAACGAGAGTCTCATCAACAAAGCGGCGTCGTTCAGACGGTGAACCTTTAACGAGTTCAAGATCATCGGGTGAAAAAACTGAGACACGCAAAACTCCGAGTAGATCGCGAGTGCGCGGTAGTCGCTGCTTGTTGACTTGCACGATCGTGCGTCCTTGACGTTGGATCTGCACTTCAACTTGCAATTCACGCCCGTCGTTATGACGCACAACCGCGCGGATTGTTGCGAATTCGGCACCTTCACGAACAAGAGCTACGGGAGGCACTTGACGAAAACTGTCAAGTGTTGCCAAGAAGGCCATCGCTTCAGCGACGTTGGTTTTTCCTTGAGCGTTACGGCCGACAATTGCTGTCACGCCTGAAGTTAAGTCGAATGACGCATTCGTGTAATTGCGAAAATCGACGAGCTCTAATTGCTCGACGATCATCGCATCATCACGACTTCAGTGGCATCAACAAGTATGTGAACTCATTCTGATCGACACCACGAATAAGAGCTAGTTTGCCGGGTTCGCTGGTTTGAATCGTGATTTCATCAGTTCCGCATGCTTCAAGACCAGATGCCAACAATTCGTTGTTGAAACGAATTTCAATATCGCTACCCGAAGAAACTGCGTCAATTTGTTCAGTCGCTTCACCGTTATCGGGAGTCACCATCCGCAGCGTGACAGCATCGCCCGCAACCTGTAATCGCAATGGTGTGCCGATTGGATCGCGTGCAACAAGTTTGACGCGACGAATCGCGTCAATCATTGCTTCTCGCGAAACCTTCAATGAGTTAGGCAAGTTTGGTGGAATCAATCGTTTGTAATCGGCGAACGCTCCCTTAAGGAGTCGAGTCACCAAACGAATGTTTCCGACCTCAAATGTTGCATCGTTCTCCGTGATGTTGATTGATACGCGTTCAGCCGTTCCGAGTAAACGTTGCAATTCATTCAGTGCTCGCGCCGGAACAACGAAGTTTGCTTCGTCTGGAATAACGTTCGCTGAAATATCGCGAATGGCCATTCGGTACGAGTCGGTTGCGACGAGTCGAAGTTTTCCTTCAACGCCCGTCATCAAAACACCGGTATAAACGCCGCGGGCATCGTCATTGCTGGCAGCACGAACAACTTGCTTCAATGCTTCAGACAAATCCTTTGTCGCCATTGGTGCGCCTTCACCAACTGTGCCCGACCATTTCGGGAAGTCATCGCCTGCACCAATCGGCACTGTGAAGTTCACTCGTCCGGCTGAAATGTCAACTTTGTCTTCGCCGAGATCGAATTCGACTGCACCTGAAGGAAGTGAACGAACAACTTCGCTGGTGAGTTTTGCTGGAACTAAAACAACTCCGTCTTTCATTCCTGAAACTGTGAGGCTGACATCAATTGTTAAATCTCCGTCAGTTCCGGTGACGCGCAAGTTTTCACCCGCAAGAACCAATCGCAGACATGACAACGTTGGATTAGTTGCGCGACCTGTTGACGCGCGACTTGCGGCCCCAAATGCCTCAGCGAGGACTTCACGTTCACACCGAAATTTCACGGTTGGGCTCCTTCATTGTTGTCATCACGTCTTGATGAGTATTTAACTTAGTTCTAATAATAAGGGCTGTGGATTGTGGATGAACTCTCGTTCGCCCAGCGTGAGACGAGAAAAGACCCGCGCACACTTGTACACAGCCATCCACAACCAAAGTGTGCTCGCGGGGTGTGGCGGTGGATAACTGTTGGTTACCCACACGATGCGAACCCTTATGCACACGAGATGTACACAGTCTGTTGATCAAGGGAGAAAGAGCGTTTTTGTTGCAGGTCATGTCAGCTCAACTTCAAGTTTTTCACGAGCATGGTGACTCGATCGTAGGTCTCGCTGCGTTCTGCCATGAGTCTGGTGATTTTGTCGACTGCATGAATCACTGTGGTGTGGTCACGTCCACCAAAAAGGCGAGCAATGGCCGGATATGACAAGTCGGTGAGTTCGCGGAAAACGTACATGGCCTCTTGGCGAGCCATGACGAGTGGGCGTTGGCGGCTTTTGCCACGTAAGGCGTCAACACCGAATCCGAGTAACCCAGCGATTTCGTTGAGTAGTTCTTGATCGGTCCGGTGTTTGGGTGCGGTGCTTGGCAAGAGATCCTCGAGGAGTCGCTCGGCCTGGGGAACAGTCATGTCAACCCGATTCAGGCTTGAATAAGCACTGACGCGGATGAGGGCCCCCTCAAGTTCACGAATGTTGCTGGTTACCCGAGAAGCGATGTATTCAAGGACGTCGCCAGGAACAACAGTTCCTTCGCGTTCGGCCTTATTGCGCAAGATCGCTAAACGGGTTTCGAGGTCGGGCGGTTGAACGTCAGTGATCAGGCCCCAACGGAAGCGACCAATCAATCGTTCTTCCAAGTTCGGGATTGCGTCAGGAACTCGGTCAGATGAAATGACGATTTGCTTGTTGGCACCGTGTAACGAGTTAAAGGTGTGGAAGAACTCCTCTTGGAGTCCTTCTTTGCCTTCCATGAACTGAATGTCGTCGATCAACAAAACGTCAATGTCGCGATAGCGGCGTTTGAAGTTAGCGATGGTGTTGTTACGGATTCCGTCGACGTATTCGTTGAGGAAGGTTTCAGTTGAGATGTATCGCACCTGGTAGTGGCTGTAGTTCTGGAGAACGTAATGACCAATGGCGTGCAATAGGTGAGTTTTCCCAAGTCCGGCTGAACCGTAAATGAAAAGCGGGTTGTATGACCGAGCTGGCGTTTCGGCGACTCGTTGGGCGGCCGCGAGAGCGAAACTGTTCGAGGCACCCTTCACAAAAGTTTCAAAGGTGTAACGCGGGTTCAGGCCAGCACGGTCGGCCATCTCTTCGGCTTTGTCGGCGGCCGCGGACTCATTGTTTGATGACTTGGTTGGCGCAGTCGGGGTTGCTGAAGGGCTTGGTTGCGGAGTTGGTTCGGAAACAGCAACGGATGACGACTCGTTTGACACCACTTCAACTTCGAGTTGCGTTGAATTCGCACCAATTTCAGCCATTGCATCGAGAACAAGTGGCAAATACCTTGAGGTGATTTTGTCACGGACGGTTCCGCTTGGAACGGCGAGTCTCAAGACGGCGTCGTCACTGGGTAGTGAGTGAACATCGTTGAACGTCGAGTACCAGACCGCGTCAGAGACCTGCGCGCGCAGCAGTTGCGATACTGCTGTCCACAAGTCCTCTGTGCGTTCCACCTGCTACTCCTTCAAAAAATAGGCCATTCATCCACAGGCGTGTCCACAACGTGTGGACAACTTATGAACAATTGTTTTACGGTTCTGACCTGCGCTGACGCCGGCCACCCGAGGGTTTCAACAAGTGTCAAAACCTTGGGATTGACGACCTTAGCAGGCTGTGGATAATCCACAAAACACGGAGATCCTGGGCTAGGGTTGCCCCCGTCGGTCTTTCGCCCGTAGCCTGCGTCAATGCGCTTGACAAGCGTTATGTGGTTCAGTCCGCAGGCACATTGTCAGGACGGCTGATTATTGGTCACTACCTGGTGTTTCTCGCCCGGATGGGGCAAAACCAGGAATTGAGGAGTTTGTAATGAAGCGTACGTATCAACCAAATCAAAAGCGTCGTTCCGCCAAGCATGGCTTTCGCGCACGCATGTCCACCCGCGCCGGGCGAGCAATTTTGAAAGCCCGACGCTTGAAGGGCCGCAAGAAGCTGTCGGCTTGATCGAACGACTTCACGGTCGAGACGGTTTTGCGCGATTACGTCGCGAAGGAACCCGATTTCGTAGTGGAGTGGTTTGGTGTGTCATGGTGTCGGACCCTTCTCTTGACGGGCCCCAAGTGGCCTTTGCAATTGGTCGCACCGCTGGAACAGCGGTGAAGCGCAATCGCGTCCGTCGACAGTTACGCGAAGTTCTACGAAAGCAATCCCCCGATCTGGGTCCAGGTTTGTACCTCGTTGGTCTCACTCGACCAGCGGCAGATATTTCGTACTCGGATGTCTCGCAATCAGTGACCGGCTTGCTGGCTAAATGGTCAGTCCAAAGTTGATGCCGTTATGAAATCTTTCCTGCTGAGAGGCATCAATTGGTATCAAGTTGCGCGCGAAGGCCGCCCGTCACCATGCCGCTTTACCCCGAGTTGCTCTGAATACGCCAAAGAAGCAGTTCACGTTCATGGCGCTGGTCGCGGTACCTGGTTGACAACCCGGCGACTGTTGCGTTGCCGACCTTTTGGTCCATCAGGGTTTGATCCAGTTCCTGAAATCACAAATCATCAACATGACGAGAATTGTTTAAGTATCGACGGTTCGTCCATCAACACAGTCCACCCCACCGGAAGGGTTTCCTAACATGTTCCAAGCCGCCGCCTGGCTGATTAGCCAGTTCTACAACCTCACATCTGATTACTCGGCGGCCATCGCCCTTGTCGCCGTGGTCCCCGCTGACTCTCAAGAGCACCAAGTCGATGCTTGAGATGCAGCGCGTTCAGCCCGAAATGAAGCGTTTGCAGAATCAGTATCGCAACGATCGCCAAAAACTCAACGAAGAAATGATGAAGCTCTATCAAGAGCACAAAGTCAACCCGTTGGCTTCATGCTTGCCGTTGTTGGCGCAAATGCCCATCTTCTTGATCATGTTCCGCGTTCTGCACGGCTTGAGTAACAAGACGACCCTCCCCAATGGCGATGAAGTGATTCAGCCTGACTACATCAGCGAGACCAGCAAACTGTATGAGAGTTTGAATGGTGCCAAAGACATGATGTCTTTAGGTATTGACTTGTCACTGACGCCTATCAAGGCCATTCAGGACAGCCCTGGTAAGGGCGTCATTTATGCCTTGCTGGTCATTGCGTTGATGGGCTTGTATTTCGTACAACAGCGCATGATCGCTAGTCGG
>JBEDJE010000027.1:0-6980 GCA_041172985.1 Actinomycetota bacterium | reverse complement strand
CATCCGTATATTCGCCGGCGTAATGGTCAAGAACCCATTACGTATTTGCATCCGTTGCTCGAAAATAGTTTGGGTAAAACATTGGGGATTCCGTTGTTCCAAGAACAGCTAATGCAGATGGCTATTGATGTTGCCGGTTTCTCGGCTTCTGAAGCAGACCAGTTGCGTCAAGCGATGGGTTCGAAGCGCAGTCAAAAACGTATGCAGTTATTGCGTCAACGTTTGTACGAAGGAATGGCCGAGCGCGGAATTGTTGGAGATATCGCCGATGAAATTTTTGACAAGATGGCAGCCTTTGCGAATTACGGTTTTCCTGAAAGCCACTCGGTGTCGTTTGCGTACTTGGTGTATTCGTCGTCGTGGCTCAAGTTGTACGAACCAGCGGCGTTTTATGCGGGCCTTCTGAATGCCCAGCCCATGGGTTTTTGGAGTCCGCACTCGTTGGCACAAGATGCACGCCGGCATGGAGTCATTGTGCGTACACCCGATCTGTTGGCTTCGGGTGCGCAGGCGACTCTCGAAGAGTGTGCAGAAAGCCACGGTGGTTTCGCGGTGCGTTTGGGGCTGAGCGCGATTCGTGGAATTGGCTCGGGGCTCGCGCAACAAATTGAAGACGAGCGAATGTTGCACGGCGATTATGTTGACGCCGAAGATTTGGTACGACGCGTTGATGAACTGACACTTGCGCAACTTGAAGCCATGGCAACCGGCGGAATTTTCGGTGAGTGTTTTGGTCTTGAACGTCGCGAGGCGTTGTGGGCAGTTGGTGCGGCGGCGCAGTCACGGCGCGACCGATTGCCGGGCTTAGCGACGGGAACAGAGGCTCCGATGTTGCCAGGTATGGAACCACTCGAAGTTGCGGTCGCTGATTTGTGGGCTACGGGTGTTTCACCCAATGGTCATCCGACAACATTTTTGCGCGAGCAACTTGATGCGTATGGGGTTGTGCCAGCCGATCAGTTGCTGACTACCGAACAGACCAAAGTATGGGTCGCTGGCACGGTGACTCATCGACAACGACCCGCGACTGCCCAGGGAACAACTTTCATCAGTCTCGAAGATGAAACAGGTTTGATGAATGTTGTGGTGTCGGTCGGGTGTTGGAAACGGTTTCGACCAGTTGCACGGGGCGCTGGAGCGTTATTGGTGCGAGGCCGTCTGCAACGTCATGAAGGTGTGGTGAATATTGTTGCCGAACACATTGCGCCGCTTTCGCTTGCGGCTCAAGTAGTCGCCCGAAACTTCAGATAGCTATTTAGATGTTGAAGTTGATGTGGTGGCAGCGACAAGGCCGAGTGCGATGAAAACGGTGCCGGCGACGTAACGCTGCACGAAAGGCAGGGTGCGTCCGCTCAGTAACTTGGCGCGCAGAGCGCTTGCAGTGAGTGCATACATGCCGTCGGTGATGCATCCGATCAGTACGAACGTGCTTCCGAGAATGAGTGCTTGCGACCAAGCAGCACCCTTGTCGGCATCAATGAATTGTGGAAGGTAGGACAAGAAGAACAAAGCCACTTTGGGATTCAATGTGTTGACGATGATTCCTTGGGTGAATGATCGGCGCAAACTTGTCGTTGTTGATTCATTCTCGATATCAGTTGGCTTGCGCAACAGCGTTCGCACGCCGACAAGAACGAGATAGCCGGCACCGAGCCACTTCACTACGTTGAAAGCAGTTGCCGAAGTTGCAAGAACTGCTGAAAGCCCAACCGATGCAGCGATCACGTGGACGAAGTTTCCAAGCTCGAGGCCGGCAACAGCAGCCAAACCAACTTCGCGACCATCAGACACGCTGCGATTGAGGACGTAGATGACTGCTGGACCTGGAATGAGCAAGAGCGCAACTGATGCAATCGCGAAAGTGACTATTGAATGCAGGTCGGGCACGAGATAACTCTAGACCTCGACGTTGATGGGCGACGAAGGAAGTCGGCTCTCAATGATGTTGAGCACATGGCTGTGCAGGTCAGAGGGAGCAAACGTGACGTCTGTGGCTGCGGCGATTTCGTCAATATGCCACCAGCGCAATTCAAAAAGGTACTCGGCGTTGAGGGTTTGCCAATCAAGAACGGGTTGAGGTTCGAAAACTTCGGGCACTTGCACGAGATGGATATGTTCGCGTTGCCCGTCCCATAAACCGTTGATGAATGCAATGCGATGTTCGCGAGTCCAAATGTGGGGACCAATTTCAACGTCATGCAGACCGACTTCTTCGATGAGTTCGCGGCGCAAAGCGGTCACATGATCTTCGCCTTCATCGAGTCCACCACCCGGAAGTGCCCAACGAGTTCCTGCGGGAAATTCAAAGCGCACCAACAAGATGTGCTGGCTTGGGGTGAGTAACAAAGCACGCGCTGCAGATCGAATGCGCAGTTCTGGTGCGTTGCCTTCAGTCGGAGGGTTGGTCATTGAGTTCGTCGTTCATCATGCGGTACATCTCGTAGATCGACTTACAGTCTTCGCACATCGGTAGTTTTTTGGGGTCACGCGACGGAACCCACACGTGGCCACATAGAGCTTCAAGGGGAGTGCCGTAAATACGAGCCTCCATCACTTTGGCTTGTGCACTTTCGCCGGGTTCAACTTTGACGATGTGGGCCACGGTGGGCTCACCGGTCTGGGTGTTTTCGTCGAGCCGAGTGTCAAGAAGAGTCGACCCAGCGGGGTGGGCGGTCATGGGGTCGTTTGAGGCCATGACACAAGTCAAGCAGACGCCTACACTCGGGACATGCCGTTGTACGACTTCCGATGCAAGACCTGCGAAACCACCTTTGAAATTCGCCGCCCAATGGCTGAGGCCAGCGACCCGGCGACGTGCCCACAGGGCCACGAAAATGCCGTGCGCTTGTTGTCGGTCTTTGCCTCGGTCGGAGCTTCGTCAAGTGCAGCCGCTCCAGCAACAACCCCACGTGCAGGTGGCGGATGTGGCTCAGGTTGCGGTTGTGCACACTGAAGTGACCACGACGTTGTGGGCACACTGAAAGTGTCGGACGACGAGCGAGTCGCCCCATTGGTGATGTAGGTTGCAACGTATGGCTTCTTGGATTGTGAACCTGATTGTCGCTGGTTCAGCGATTGGTATTGGTGCAATCGGAACGCGCGTCATTGGAGAAGCGGCAAAGGTTAAGCCGATTCCGGTGAAGGTTCGCAAATCCCGCCAGCGTTAAAACCGTGGCAATTTTTGTTGATGAGTGCCGCTGGTGGCACAAAGAACGCCATTGGTGTCACATGGTCAGTGATTCGAGTCTTGATGAATTGCACGCTTTCGCGGCACGCCTGAACATTCCTGAACGAGGATTTCATCGAGATCATTACGACTTGCCCGAGATGTACCGTGAGCAAGCAGTTGCGCTGGGAGCAACCGAAGTAACGAGTCGTGAACTGTTGCATCGCATGCGCGCGGCCGGACTGCGTGTCCGGAAGAGTCGTGACACTTCAGTTCGGCCAGTTAGTTGAACGACCAAATTCTGTGGGAATGCTGCGCGAATTGCGTTCGGTGACCACGAACCAGTCGCTGAGTTGAATCCCTTGGCTGTCTAGCCACGCCGATGTCAGGTCGAATTCGTAGATGTCGTTTTCATCGAGTACGTCATGATCACGATATGAATACATAACCACGTTGGGTGTCTCATGATGGTCGAGAGAAATGGCCAACATGTGGCGAATGGTGTCGAGATAGTGAGCCCCATTTTCAAAGAGCAAGACCCCGTGTCCGATTGATTGATGATCAAGCGGCACGACAGCGATATCTGATGAGTGACTAGATGAATGAAGCGCTTGGCCAAGTAATGCAGCGACAGAAGCTGATGCAATGGGGTCGACTCCGCATGTAGGAATCGAGCGATCGGGTTGATTGTGCGGTGTGGTCACGGAAGACCTCCAGGTCATGACCAAGCAATGTGTGGCTTGGTGATGGGACGAGGGGAAGTCGTGAGAAGAAAATAGGGAAGGGGTGTTGCAGGCTTAGCCGACGATGACAACGCTGGCGAAAACGCTGGCGATGATTGCAAGCACTGGTACTGCGTAACTGACCCACTGGGGTTGTTTGCGCGCCGGTGGCGACAACATGATGCTGCCGCAGATTGCGCCCATTGCAATTCCGCCGATGTGGCCACCGATCGAAATACCGGGAATTGTGAATGTGAGCAACAAGTTGATCAGCAATGTGGCACCAAGCCCGGTTTGGAAAATGCTGATTCCGCGCCGTTGCATACCGATTGCTGCTGCGCCCATGAGTCCGAACACGGCGCCAGATGCGCCACCGTGCAAACCGTTGCTACTTCCTTCGATGACGAGAACTCCGAGCGATCCACCCAATAAACAAGCGAAGTACAACAGGCCAAATCGCACACGACCGAGTGGTGCTTCGAGCAGCTTTCCTAATTGGAAAAGCAAATACATATTCATGGCGATGTGCAAAATTCCGAAGTGCAAAAAGCCCGATGTGATGAGTCGGTACCACTCGTGGGTGTATGCGAGTAAATCTTTGTTGAGACCTAAGTCGACTTCGCGTGATGACACGCTGCTTCCGAAGCCGGCGGTGCTGGTGTCACCGATCAGTACCCACACGAACACAGCGATATTGATCGCCATGATGACGCGCGTGACAAGTTCGTGTTGCGTTGCATTCCAGTCTTTGGCGCGAACAGTGGCGGCAGGGCGCGACGCCTTGATGCAGTCGGGGCATTGGCTTCCGATGGCAACAGGTTGCAAACAATCACCACACGCCGGCCGAGCGCATCGGGTGCATGAACGGCCAGTCGGCATATTGGGATGGCGATAGCAACGGGGAAGAACTGGGGGAGCGAAATCGGAAGTATCGGACATAGTGGCTAGATCAGACGGTAGTGGCTGAGGTACCAAATGCGGTGGCAGCAACAGGGCGACCGATGCGATAGCCCTGGACTAAATCGCAGCCGAGCAAACGAAGTCGCTCGATTTGGGCATCGGTTGTGACCCATTCGGCAATGACCGCCATGTTGAGACTGTGTGCCAACTGCACGATGCCTCTCACGATGGGATCATCAGTTTCGTCTTCTCCGAGAGCGCGGATAAATGATCCATCAAGTTTGAGGTAGTCGGCAGGACACGAACGCAAGTGGGAAAGCGATGAATAGCCAGTTCCGAAATCGTCAATAGATAAACGCACACCGAAACGTTTCATCGACTGCAAAGTACGCAGTGTGTTCGCGGTGTCTTTCATCAACATTTTCTCGTCGAACTCGAGAGCAAGATGTTGTGGTTGTAAATCGAACTCTTTGATTGCCGCCAATGTGCGTTCAACAAATCGCGTGTCACCGACCTGGCGGGGCGAAACATTGACATGCACAATGAACTGACGATCAATGCGCTTGTCATTGAGCCACATCCGCATATCGGAGCAGGCTTGGCGGATGACCCACTCACCGATAGGAACAATCGCGCCTGACTCTTCAGCTAGGTCGACAAATGAGGATGGTGTGAGTAAGCCAAGTGTCGGGTGGCGCCAGCGCAAGAGAGCTTCGGCGCCAACAACTTTGTTGGAGTGTGGCGACATAACTGGCTGATAGACCAAGTGCAACTCGTTGTTAGCAAGTGCTACTTCGAGCGAGGCAGACAATGTCGCACGTTCTTTGGCGGTGTTGCGCATGTTGCTGCTGTAGAGCTCGCAGCGTGAGCGACCACGCATTTTGGCGTGATACATCGCGGTATCGGCATTACGCATCAGGGCAACTGCGGCATCAACTAACGCTGGCTCATCAATTTCACCGCGTGTCATTGCGACGCCAAGACTTGCGCCAGTCACGACTTCAATTCCTTGCAGTAATACTCGCCCGGTAATTGAAGTTCGAACACGTTCGGCGAGATCCATGGCGGCTTCTTCGTCAGTTAGGCCTTCGCACAAAATGACAAACTCGTCACCACCAATGCGGGCCACGATGTCACCAGGTCGTGTTGCCGAAACCAGACGGCGTCCAATATTGGTGATTAATGCATCACCATTTTCGTGTCCGAGACTGTCATTGATGTCCTTTAACTTGTCAACATCTAAAAAGATCACGGAGACGGTTGACGTTGTTGATCGGGCGCGCTCAATGGCCTCAGATAATTTACGAATGAACAATGTGCGATTAGGGAGACCAGTTAATGCGTCGTGAGTTGCGAGGTGGGCAAGTTCGGCCTGCAGTCGCAAAGATGAACTGATGTCGCGAGCAAGCATCGTGATGCGGTTGTTCGCGCAAACGACTTGCACGTCAAAGGTATGAAGTTCGTTATCAGAACCGCGTAATCCAACTTCGCCACGCCAAGACGAATCGGGAGTGGACAAAATCTCACGAGGCATTTGATCGCGTACCGAAACAGCCATCTGATCGAAGTGGCTCGCTGCGGCGTTGAGGTGTAGAACAGTGCCGCTCATGTCGGTGACGACGGTCGGATCATCGGACGATTCGAGTAACGCGAGCAGTTGGCCTAGTTCGTGCGAAAACAGTTGTTGATCTTGTGGCATGGCGATCGCGACGCCGGAGTAGCCGATGATTGAACCATCAGCGTCAAGGCGCGGGTTCACGACAAAACGAATTGGTGCTCCTTGACCGTCGGGTCCGGGGACGTCGACGGTGATATCAATCGGAGTTGAAGAGTCGACGGCATGGCGCCATGCGACTTCGGCGCGGGCTCGATCGTCGGGGTGGGCATTGGCCCATGGCGCTCGACCAACGGGGACAGGTCCGCCAGTTAAGGCCACATCTCGGAATCGCGAATCGGCCGAAATGAGTCGGCCCGAGGCGTCGGTGTCAAAGAGCCCGATCTGAGTATTTGGCGTGGACGAACTGATGCTTCAGTTTGGCAGATTGTGGCGAACTCAACGCGGAGGGTGGTCATCTTGTTCAAATTCACCGGGAAAGTCATTTAATGCCTTGCCTTTTTTTGTTTTTACCATTTTGATGATATTTCTTAATCAAACACCATTTGTATGAAAATGTTTTCAAATTGCATTATTG
>JBEDJE010000026.1:0-7062 GCA_041172985.1 Actinomycetota bacterium | reverse complement strand
TTGACGCTTAACGAGTAAATCTCATTTGACTGACCAGAAACCGGAATATTGATACTCATGAAAATGACCTCAGCAATAGACGTTGAGCTAGTACGCCAACGGCATGGCGTCGATATTCAGCGGTTGAACGATGATCGTCAATGGGACGCGATTCTTGCGCAACCCTCTGACCAAACTCTTGAGCAACTACGGGATCGAGTGTTGATTCCGCACGAAGTGACATCGTCTTCATCAACCAAGTTTCGGCTCCATGACAACGGATGACTGTTGGTCCGACCGATCCCAGTGCGATGGAAACAATTCCTTCGTCTGAGTCGCGAACAAGACAAGCTGATGCAGTTGAAATGACCATCGCATTGCGCGTTCCAACTTTTGCATACCCCTGCCAACCATCAACAATTGGCATTGAAACTGAATGGACGAATTCTGCTGGGCGAAGTGAATTCTTTTTGACACCAATCATGAAATCTGAAAATTCAACATCACGATTTCCATCCGGACCGATGACATGAATGGTTGCGTTTAAAGCTGCGAGGACCGGTAGAGAATCTCCAGCCGGCGAGCAAGTTCCAAGGTTCCCGCCAAGTGTTCCTGCAGCACGAATCTGAGGAGAACCGACTGTACGGGCGGCTTGGGCTAAAGCCGGAACTAATCGCGCAATCTCGCCATGCTCCATGTCGGCATAGGGCAGACCCGCTCCAATAGTGATACTTCGCTGAGTCGAGCGGACCGACCATTCGGACAACTCTTTTACTTGGCGCAAACTAATCATGGTTTCGGGTTTGCGTCCGTGCAGGTTCACCTCAACCATGTAGTCGGTGCCCCCAGCGAGCAATTTTGCCGCGGGGTGCTCTTGAAAGATGTCAACGAGTTCATCAACGCTTCGGGGAATGAGGACTGGCACGGGTTCAGTTTACATTTTGTAAACAACTGGAAAGAGGACTTAACCGTGAGAGAGTCGCAAATCTCGGGCGTTCAAGCGCATTTTGATGAGTGACACTGCTCCGCCAATCATCATGACGCTGATGACCACCAGATAGGCCGTCCAGGGGAGGTTCTTGCCAGTTGTGAGAAGGTAGACGTCGGGAGCAGCGAAGCTCGACAACGTGATGACTCCCCAAAACATCGAATTGAGTATTTGATGGGTTGAGAGGGCGAGAACCATTTTTGCGGTTGCCCGAGCGAAAATTGGTGATGAAACGAACTCAAACGCCGCGAAAATCCAGATATTGACTCCATATTGAGCGAAAAATACGTCAGCAAAGACAATTCGGAAGATGCTCCACACCAAGACAGCGATAAACCAGGCGCGTTCCAGTGAATTTTGCCTCGTTGCCACAGTCTGAAGGCTAAAGGGGCGTAGGGTTTTCGGGCTGTGTTTAATAAATCTCAATCTCGATCAGAGTCGACGGTGAGTCCGTCTCGAGATATGTCTCTTGCGCTACACGCCTTTACTGCAACTGGCGTTCTGGTCGGTATGGCGGCGTTAGTGGCCGTTCTCGATGGCTCGGCACGCTTGGCCATCATTTGGTTACTCGTCGCACAGCTGATTGACGGAATCGATGGTCCATTGGCCCGTCGACTATTACCCGACGAAGCCACCACAAAGTTTGACGGTTACGTGCTCGATCTCGTGATCGACTTCGTCACGTGCGTTCTCGTTCCGGCCGCGTTCCTTTGGGAATTCAATATGGTAAGTCACGATCGATCAGGAATGATTGCCGTCGCTGCACTCTTGATGTTCTCGTGCTTGTGGTTTAGCCGCACCGACCAACAAGATTCAGACAGTTGGTTTCATGGTTTCCCTGCATCGTGGAACATGGTGATTCCCACATTGTGGCTCTTAGATAGTCCTCATTCAGTCACGTTGATCGTTGTGGCTTGTTTATCAATACTCACGATGACCAATGTGCAGTTTGCTCATCCCGTTCGCGTCGTTCAGTGGCGAGTGTGGAATATGGCGGCAATTTCAATTTGGGTATTTGGCGTTCTTTTCGGAACTATTTGGTCACCCGGCATTCCAGCGCCCTTTGTAGCGTTGATCTTTGTCGGACCTTCGATGGTTGCAGCAGCGACCGTTGCTCGTCATATCGAAGTGTCTCGTGATGTTCGACTATTTCGTCATCGCTAGATCTCAGCCAAAAGACTGAAATTATGACAAGCCGTCCCAGTTGGCGAAAGTATCAATTGTCGCTTTAACGTCACCCAATGGATACAGAATGGGGCAAGTGCATCCGTGGTCGATGTAATGCTTCACCTTGGCGCGGGCTTCGGCTGGTGTTCCACTGGCCGTCAACATCTGAACAATTTCGTCGGGGACCAATTTGCTGGCTGCGACTACCTGTTCGTGACTCGCTGGCCAAGTGAGAACTTCGCCAACTTTGTCGAGTAACGATTGAGGCACTCCAGAGGCTTTCATAATGTGAGGCTGCTGACCTAGATATTGAGTCACCATGAGACGCGCCATATCAAGAGCTGTTTGTCGGTCCTCGTGCACACTGCACACGACAAGTTGTGGCCGGTCAATGTCGCTGAGCGACTTGCCGGCCTTAGCGGCTCCCTTTTCCAGAGCCTCGAGAGCCTGATCGTTGTAGTCAGGAGAAACGAGATAGTTCAAAACGGCACCGTCAGCAATCTCGCCCGTGAGTTCCATCATTTGCATACCTGTTGCACCAATGTAAATCGGAACATCCTTGGGCCGCCGTTCCTGATAGACGTAATCGAGCTCGACTCCATCAAGATGAACGTATTCGCCGTCAAATGTGACAGTTTCGTTGTTCAACAAAGCACGAACGGTGGTCACGATTTCGCGCATGACGCGGAGCGGCTTTGAACGATCAATGCCGACTTTTTGGGCGAGCGGATCCCACCAAGCACCAATACCCAAAATCACTCGACCTGGCGCCAGGTCGTCAAGAGTCGAAAATGTTGCGGCAAGTCGTGCTGGATTTCGGCTCCAACAATCAACCACGCCACTACCAACTTTGATTCGATCGGTAACACTCGCAAATGCTGCCATCGGAACTGTCGCTTCACGTACGAGCCGACTCTCTGCTTGCCACACAGCATCGAACCCTTTGCTTTCGGCGTACTGAGCAAATTGCATTCCCTCACGGATGGGATGTGCATCCTGAAGATAAATCGCTACGGGTTGAATATTCGTCGATTGGCTCATAGTTGTTCATGCCCTTGTGTCGTGTCGTTGTTTAGAGTTTGGAAAATAGTCGTTGAGCGGCTTCGGACGCCTTACGCCGTACTTCGCTGAGATCTACTCGCGTGGGTCGACCATCTTGAAGCAGAACTTCGCCCGTTGAGGATTGAACATTCAGAGCGCGAGTACCTGGAGTAAAGGCAACATGCCACGCACTGTCAACATGGTCATAGTTCCAGACAACCTTGTCATCGCGACATTCCGGAATGAAGTCATAGCCATTTTGTAACCACGACCAAGCGAGTTCGGGGGAGAGAAGGACATTGTCGGCTCGAGCAGCCACGTAAGCCAGCCGGACTTCTTCAAGCATGTCTGCCCCGATCCCGTCGGTGCCGAGGATGACATTGTTTTTACGCTGCGCAGGCCGCGCATAGCCGACACCGTTATTCATATTGCTGCGCGGGTTATGAGCGATAGTTCCGCGAAGATCGCGGTCAAGGTGAACACAATGAACCAGAAGCCAGTTCTCCTGAGCGAGACCTTCTAGTCGTTCACCCGCAGCAACATCATCGATACCTTCAGCAACATGAATGTGCACACCCACGCCTAGATCAACCGCTAGTCCTGCAGCGTCGTTTAACAACTCATCAGAGCATGTGAATGCCGCGTGCACGCCCACCATGCCACGACCACCACTGGCGATGAAGCGTCGATTCTCTTCAAGTCCACGTTGACCAGCTTCGACTCCGTGACGATCGGTGACACCGTAGGAACAAACAACTTTGACGCCGACTTCCTCGCAGGCCTGTGCGATCACGTCAAGACTTCCTTCAATTGCATTGGGGCTTTCGTGATGGTCAATGATCCCAGTTGTCCCGTTCATCAAGGCTTCAACGGCACCCAATTTTGCGGACCAATAGATCATGTCAAGATCGAGGGCGCAATCTAAGCGCCACCAAACCTGTTGCAAAATCTCTAAGAAGTTGCTGGGCTGTTGTGGGGGAGCAGGCATACCTCGGGCGAGGGATGAGTACAAATGGTGGTGACCGCAAACAAGACCAGGTGTCGTGCTTGACATATCAGTCGTTGTCTTCGTTGGTGGGACGCATTGGTAACACTGTTCGCCATAGGCCGTCGTAGTCGTGCAGAGCAGCGGCTACAGCCCCGGCAGTTGGCACAAGACCAATTTCGCCTACTCCCTTGATTCCGTACGGAGAATTCGGCTCTGGTGATTCAACCAATACGACTTTTACTGGCGGCATATCTTTGGCTCGAATAATTCCGAGTGAACGTAGTGTCGTATTCGTGGGAAATCCTGTTTCGGGATCTGATGGAAAGTTTTCTGATAGGGCATAACCAAGTCCCATATGCACAGAACCTTCGATTTGACCTTCGCACAAAGTTGGATTGACTGCTCTACCCACATCGTGAGCGGCTACAACATCGGTTACTTTTCCGGTTGATCGATCAACAGTGACTAGTTGTGCGGCATATCCAAATGTTGAGTGGATCGTTGGATTCTCTACTTCGCCTAACTTCTGGGTCCAGTCGACTCGGTATTCTCCGTAGTGATCGACGCCAACCGCACAGTCGGCTGAGCGTGCGGCTTCACAGGCGGCCTTTACTGCGCCAGCCCCCATTAAGGTTCCGCGTGATCCAGTGGTCTGTCCAAATCCGAGTTCGCGAGTTGTGTCAACGATGACGCGAATCTTGTCTGGATCTATACCTAGTTCGTGAACCGCTACTTGCAGTGCGACGGTGTTGATTCCTTGACCCATCTCGGTCCATCCATGACGAACCTCAACAATCCCGTCAGCACGAAAGTGAACCACTGCACCACTGACTTCTTTGAATCCGTTACCTAGCCCAGAGTTCTTCAGACCGAGACCGAGCCCGACGGCCTGCCCGGACGCGATCGCTTCGTCGTAAAAGGGTTTGATCTCGTCGAGACACCGTTCGGCGCCCAGACAACCATCATCCATAATCTGACCAGGGCCCCAAACGGCTCCTGGCTTGATGACATTGCGTTTACGCATCTCCCAACCCGAGATACCGACTTTTTGTGCAAGGCGATCCATGATGCCTTCCATAGCGAACTGGGCTTGATTGGCTCCAAAGCCCCTGAAAGCACCACACACCGGATTGTTAGTTCGCGCAGCAATTGCCTCAACATCAATGTTGTCCATCGAGTACGGGCCGCTTGCGTGACCAGCCATGCGCTCAAGAACTTTCATACCGACACTCGCATAAGCGCCGCTGTCACCGAGTGCACGAACCCGAAGAGCGACCAGATGACCCTCATCGTCGCAAGCCGCGGTGTATTCCATGTGGATCGGGTGGCGTTTGGCGTGCATCAAAAATGATTCTTCACGCGACAAAGTGCATTTCACAGGAACGTCGAGCAACCAAGCTGCAAGAGCAGCATGAGCTTGATTGCTCATGTCTTCCTTGCCACCAAAGGCTCCACCGTTAGTTACCAATTCAACGGTGACTTGCGAATTGTCAATACCGAGAACGCGGGCGATGTCATTACGATCATCCCAGACCCCTTGACCACCCGAATAGACATGAAGATTCCGAACGCCATCGATAGAAGACGGCACCGCCAGCGAACTCTCGGGTTCTAAGAATGCATGTTCGATTCGCTGAGTATCGAAAATTTCGTGCACGACATGAGGCGCTGCGGCCAAGGCAACTTCTACGTTGCCGCGTGAATACTTACTGATACTCAAAATATTTGAATCAGTTCCCCAAACGGCGATTTCTTGATTGGTGATGGCGAACAGGGGATCAGTAATTGGCTTGAGAGGGGAATACTGCACTTCAACGAGCGCTACGGCGGCTCGTGCTGCGATTCGAGTGTCGGCGACAACTATCGCCAATACGTCTCCGCCGTAGCTCGTGCGACCACCAACCGGAATCATGACCGGCCAGTCTTTATAAATAAGCCCAACTCGAAGCTCGGCCGGAATATCGCTTGCAGTGAAAACTGCGACAACTCCCGAAGCCTTTTGCGCAGCTTCAGTATTGATGGCTGTGATATCGGCACGAGTGTGTTGAGTTAGAACGAGAGCGGCGTGGAGCATCCCGGGAATACGAATATCGTCGACGTATCCACGATCGCCAAGAGTTAACTCCTTGGCTTCATATTTCATTCCGCCAGAACCAAGACCAGTTGGCTGCTGAGGTACAAGTTGTTTGCCCTGCGCCACTGCCTCAATCGCGTCGAGTACTTTTACATATCCAGTACAACGACACAGATTTGCCCCGAGATGGCGACTCATATCGGTCTTGGTGAGTGCTGCTCCCTTTTTGTCAATTTGACCTTTGGCACGCATCACGATGCCGGGGATACAAAAACCACATTGCAATCCTCCACAAGCCGCAAATGCATTTGCGTAAGAGTCACGTTCTGCTTCCTCGAGGCCTTCAAGAGTGACGACCGATTTGCCCGCAACTTTTTCTAGGGATTGCTGGCAGCTGACAACCACCTTGCCGTCGATGAGAACAGTGCAACATCCGCATTGGCCAGAGGGCGAACATCCATCCTTCGGTGAAGTGATATCGAGTTCATCGCGCAAAGCGGCCAGCAGATGGGGGTGCTCGGCACTGACATTCACTTCTTGACCATTGACCTGCAACGACACCCGCCGGGTCGAAAGACGGTGCGGATTATGTGCGATATCAGTCATGAGTCTGGTCCTTCATCGCTGCTTGGTTTTCCGGTGAAACGATTGCCCCACGCTGCTGTGTAATACGGGTGTACACCTCGGGGCGGCGGTAGCGATCGAAATTGAAGAGAGTGCCTTTGTAACGCTCACACCAATCAAGATCGCAGGCCGCAACGATGAGTTCATCATCAGTTGTTAACGTCTGAGCAACTATTTGACCGCTCGGAGCGACGATGCAAG